>JALRDS010000028.1 GCA_023259925.1 Candidatus Saccharimonadia bacterium | reverse complement strand
GGTTTGGTATTGGTGATGCCGAGCATTACGCACTAAATGGCGTTGACTTAACGGTCAAAAAAGGTGAGTTTATAGCCATCATGGGCCCAAGCGGCTGCGGCAAAACAACCCTACTTAACATTATTGGCATGCTGGATCACTCTACTGATGGAGAGTACATACTTGAAGGTAAGAATGTTGAAGACATTCGTGGGAGCAAGCAGGCACACATTCGGGCTCGCCAAATTGGCTTTGTATTCCAGAGCTTTAACTTAATTGAACGCCTGAATGTACTCGAAAATGTTGCCCTACCGCTTACTTACAGTGGCCTACATCACACTAAGCGCATTCAACGCGCCAGCGATGTACTAAAAGGGTTCCACTTACAAGAGCGTGAATACTACATGCCATGGCAGCTTAGCGGTGGCCAAACGCAACGAGTGGCCATTGCCCGAGCGCTCGTGAACGACCCGAGCATTATTTTGGCCGATGAGCCAACCGGCAATCTAGACTCTCGCTCGAGCCACATCATTATGGAAGAGCTATCCGAGATTCACAAAAAGGGTAACACCATCATTATGGTCACCCATAACCCTAACCTTACCACCTACGCCACCAGGGTAATTACTATGCTCGACGGCAAAATCGACACCGACACTGGCGCACCAGTAAAAAAAGAAGCAGCTAGCACAAAGCGGCCACTTAGCCGTACTAAAGCCAAGAAAAAACCAACAAAGCGAAAGGCTAAAAAATAATATGTTGCTATTTAGCGAACATTACCGCACCGCTCGGCAGTCACTCGATCGTGCTCGCATGCGTACCCTACTAACAATGCTTGGTGTGGCAATCGGGGTTGCCAGTGTCACTGCCGTTTTAGCACTGGGGAGTGGTGTAGAAAAAGTACTCACCAAACAAGTAGCCGAACTAGATGATTCGGTACTGATTGTTCGGCCAGCTACCAGCGATCCAAGCCTGGTTGATCTGTCGAACCCAACACCATCTACCGCTTACTCAACCAGTCCATTAGAGGAACGTGACATCCAAAGTATTCAGGCAACAGAAGGTGTGCAAAGCACCGCGCCAATTATGACAATTGCCGGGAGTGTACGTTCAAAAGAGGCTACGCCGAAGATAAGCACCATCGTTGCCACCACACCAGAATTCATCAGCATTACCCCACTCGCATTGAGCGAAGGTCAATTTATCGACGAACTAACCAGGCAAAATACTGCCGTTATTGGCACGCAGCTATCGCTGAACCTGTTTGGTTCCGAGCAGTCGGTCGGCCAACGATTTTATATCCGTGGGCAACCATTTACAGTTATTGGCGTTTTCGAACGTCAAAATCAACCAATTAACTACAACAATATCGACTTTGATCACGCCGCAGTGATTAGCTTTGAAAGCGGCAAACTGTTTAATAGTGGTGTAGCCCAAATACAGCAAATAAGTGTTAAAGCGCAGCCAGGTGTAGAGATTACTAAACTGCAATCAACTATTAATCAACTACTCATTAAAAACCACGATAACCAGCAGGATGCCACCGTGTATGCTGGCGATACGATAGCTGAACCAAGCAGTAACTTATTTAAATTTATTAGCCTTACCATGGCTGTAGTTGCCAGCATATCATTGGTGGTTGGTGGTATTGGCATAATGAACATTATGTTAGTCGGCGTATCAGAGCGTACCCGCGAAATTGGCCTACGTAAAGCAGTTGGTGCAAGCAATGGTACGATTGTTGCGCAATTTCTGATTGAGGCACTTATTATCAGTGCCATCGGGGGCCTACTAGGATTTCTAGGCGGCTATTTCATCGCCTTCCTCGTAAGCCTCACAATCCCGTACGATCCAAGCTTTAGCTGGAGCATTGCTGGGTGGGCTGCCGGACTAAGCATTGGTGTCGGTACGGTATTTGGGCTCTACCCGGCCATTCGTGCCGCCCGAAAAGATCCTATTGAATCGTTACGTCGCTACCGTTAACAGTTGCGTGCTATAGTAGCAGTATGAAAACGTGGGCAAAACATACAGGCTTTACAATCGTTGAACTACTTATTGTTATTGTTGTAATCGCAATCTTGGCAGCAATTAGTGTCGTGGCGTATAACGGGATACAAGCTAGAGCCGAGAACACAAAGACTGTTCAGTCAGTAGCTCAGTATGGTAAAGCTATAAAATTGTATGTTGCAGACCGCGGAGCCTACCCTATACAAACATATTCATGCCTAGGCAACCCTACAAGGTGTGGAAATGTAACGGATGGCACCGACCCTGGCTGCAGCGGTGGGCAAACAACGCCTAAAACACTTATTAGTGTATTGGCGCCGTACGCAACCAGTCTGCCAGAACCAAGTACCCAAACTATGACCTGCCTCGCAAAACAATACGCGGGTGCATGGTACCACTCAAGCGCAGGAACCGCTGCAGAGATGAGATTTTATCTTAAAGGCAATCAACAATGCGATAGCGTTGGTATGCCAATTGCCGCCAGGTCTGTCGTCGACGACACAACTATATGCAGAATTAACTTAAGTTTGTAGAGTAATGATACTGTTGCCATTTCATCTCAATATGAAAAAGCGCCAAGCAAGTGGATTTACAATTGTAGAGTTACTTATCGTGATTGTTGTAATCGCAATCTTGGCAGCAATAAGTGTCGTGGCATATAACGGGATACAGACTAGGGCAAGGAATGCACAAACCGGTGCAGCTGGTAACGCATACCTAAAAGGATTCGCGCTCTATTTAGCAGCAAATAACTCTTATCCGACAGTAAGTACATACCACTGCCTTGGCCAAACCAGCTGTCGTGGCGGAACATGGTCGAATTCTTCGAGTCTTGATGCTGCGTTGCGCACCGTGATGGGAAACTCGCTACCTACACCCTCTAGCACAAGCGTTAATGATAATAGCAATGGAAGTGTTGCTATGGGATATGTACCTCAATCTGCCAATGTCACATTAGATGGTGTAGCGAGACACTGGCTTATTTATGCAGTTGAAGGACTAGTGCCCTGCCCTGCGGGCAAGGTCGCATCGGGCAACTGGCCAAGCTATACTTCTGCCACACCTTCGAATGGGTACACAAATGCCAACAATGGTACCGCGGGATGCATGGTAGCACTGCCCAATCCTTGATTAGCCTAGTTCGTGTTTCAACTTCTCTACTAATTCAACTGGTGTTGGGTTTACGCCATTTAAAATACCCAGGTAAATACTTACAAAGTCGCCGAGTGCAAAGCTCCACGCAAGCTGCTGCAAGAGTGTGTCGCCACGTGGGTTAACAACAATTGGCGCAGGACGCTTACCGCTCAGTAGTCGCTCAGAAACCTCGAATCGCTTTTGCGTACGATCATGCTCCAGCTCGCTACGTATCTCCACCACGCCAAATGGCTTTTCTACCGGGTGGGAGCTCCAGCCAATAAACTCATTATGATTAAACTCGGGGTAGTAATTTACCCACGCGGTATTTTTAGCGTTTTCGTTAAACCCAATCTTCCACTTATTTGCCGCTGGGAATAGTTTTGGCCCAGCATACATAATAACTGTTTTACCTACTAGTTGCGTGGCAAGCTGCTTTGCAATATTTGTCTCTAGTGGTGCACTACCCGCCCAATTAGCGGTTTCGTGCTGCAACCATTCACCAATTGTAGCTAGTTCAGTTACGTCTTCTACTGTAACATCGAGTTTTTCTACGATGTGCAAAAATGCATTCACGAAATAGAATGTAGCCATACGTGGCTGAATACCAGCCGGAATAGCAAATAATGGGTACCCTTTGGCGCCGGCAACCTCGGCCAATTTACCGCCAGCAGCAATTACCGCTATTTGCGCACCAGCTGCTTCGGCACGAGTCAACGCTTCTAGCGTTTCTTCGGTATTGCCAGAGTAGCTGGAAGCAATAAACAGTGTGTTTGGCCCAACATAAGCAGGTATCGCGTAATCGCGAGTAATCTCAAACGGCACCGTAACGCGCGGCCAGCTTTGCACAATTACTGCCGGGAGCGCCGATCCACCCATACCTGCCCAAACAATATTATGTACATCTACACTCGGTTCAAATACGGCCTCAAATGTTCGCGAGAAGTACTCCCATTGGACCCCAGCCACTCCCAGCGCATCTTGTGGGTCACGTTGTGAAAGTACATTGGCATCATCTAGCATAGTCATTCTCCTTTTAGTCAGTTTCGGTAATTTTATCTTGCTTATTCTATTATAAACTAGCCGCTCGAGTTCTTTACGTGTTAGCGTGCAATATGGTACAGTATGAGTAAATCTAAAAGCATAAGTAATTTCAGAGGTGGGTATGGATTCAACAGTACAACCGGGTGCAGCAACGCAGCAACCAATCAGCGATGACCAAGAGCTTGCAAAAGTACTCGCAGGCATTAACCAGCAAGTAGATGAGGACGTTACCGACACTACCGATGATATGGGCGTGTCACCTCTCACTGACGACGCAGCAGCACCAGCTGCAGAGCCAGTTGTAGAACCAGTTTCTGAGCCAGAGCTTACTGTTCCGCCAGTAGTTGAGCAGCCTGCACCTGAGCCAGTCGTACCAGATATGACAGCAGTTGAGCCTCCTGTAACTGAAACTCCTGTAGTAGCACCATCACCCGTTGCCGGTAGTGGTGATTTGAACACAGTAAAAAGCGACGCTATTAACGAACTTCGTCCACTGGTTGATAAACTCAACGTGCCAGCCGAAGAGAAGTTCGACACATACCTGCTGCTACTTCGATCAACTGATGATCGCTCACTCATTGAGCCAGCTCATGAAATTGCTAAGCAAATTACCGACGAAGCTCGTCGCGCTCAAGCCCTACTCGACATCATTAAAGAAATCGACTTCTTAAGCGGCCATAGCCAACAAGCCTAGTACAAACGCAGCCCACCAAATGAAAACCCCGCGTCATTGACGCGGGGGCACTACGCTGTAGTGACTCTCGGTTGTGCGACCGATGGCGCTTAATCAGATTGGCTGATTACCCAAGTTGCGCGGCTACTTGCCGTACCGCTGCAGCACACTCGCAACAGCCGCACTTGGCGTAGACCGCTTCAGCAACTGTGCGCGGAGCTCACGCACTTCCTGCTTAAGCGTGTCACGCTCCTCGGCCATCTTCTCGAGCTCGCGCGTCTTTACGTCGAGAGCGCTGGTGGCATCCTGCATCAGAGCGTCCTGCGCCGCGATCCCGCTCTCGAGGCCCTCGATGATCTCAGCCAATCGCTCGGCCGTCTCAACGTCCGCCTGACGCTCGGCCAACTGGCTCTCGAGCTCAGCGATGACACCGAGCAGCCTCTGCTCGACATCGGATCCGATCTGCTCTGGCTCCGGCTTGCTTCGCGCCACCTCGAGCATCTCATCGGTCACCTCGGTAACCTCGAGAGATACCCAGTGGGGTCGCTTGCCTTCGTCGTTCCGACCACGCGGCGACGTCCGAAGCCCAAGACGGTGCAAGGGCTCGTTTAGCTCCTTCGCCTCGGACTCGGACACCTCTAGCGTCTCCATGATGAGACCAATGGCCGACGGCACGTACACGTGTCCTTTCTCGTCGGCCTTGTCCTGCAGCACGTTGAGTGCCATCGTGACCAGCTCGGCACGGGTGAATCCGCTACCGGCAGTGCTCATGTCCTGCTCCTGCTCTTCTTGGGCCGGCGCGGGTGCCGGGGTTGGGACAGAGACGACGGGTGTCGACTTCTGCTGCGGCTTCGGGGCAGGCTTTGGCTTCTTGATGAAGCGATAGCCATTAAAAATCGCCCCGGATCGGTCGAGCTCAAGCTCACCGTTGCGCTCGAGCTTTTCGAGCACACGCTCGATGGTCTCTGCGAACTTGTTGTTGTTGTCAGTCGCGACCCCCAATTCATTGAGGAGATGCCCGATCAGCCTGCCAGGCTGCGACATGTTCGGCTTACGCCGGAACAACTCGCGAAGCTTACGCTCCATCTGCTTTCCGTTCATTTTTAACGGAACCTTTCCGGGTAGGTACGACACACAACACCGACTGTGTCATGAGTATCTATATTATACTTTATTTTAGATTATTTGTCAATATTAAGTCGACGAGATAACGCTTCTGCTCGCTGAATTGCAGCCAACAGTCCATCGTAATTACTCACTGGTGATACAGCTTTTTCGGATTCGGCCAGGTGGGCTTTTTGCTTTTGTTCAGCAAGTTTATAGTCACCACCATACTCACAGACCGCTTTTGGTAGCTCAGACCAATCACCAGTGTGGTAGCGACGGCGCGCACCTCGTGCACGGGCAACGCGCTTGTGCACACCTAAGACATCTCGCCACCGATACTGTTTGCCAGTCTGTTGATCAAACTCCGTAAGTTGCTCATCCACAATGTAGAGTGCATTGTCCTTCAACGGATTATCAGCCACTGCTAAGAATTTTTCATCATCAAGTGGATGTGAAAGCACCGCAGCTAAATACAACCCCGAACCGCCGTCGAAGGTGTTAGATATGTAAATACTTGCCGTTCTGCCGCGTGAGGATGCGAGATGTGCAGTATCAAATAGAACGTCAATTCGCTCATCGCTCCAGGTTTCTTGAAGCTTTTTACGATTGTTTGAACGTTCGCTTATAAGTTGCTTAATTTTTCGATTGCGATCTGGTGACTCAAGTATTTCATCTGGTAACATTTCCCAGTTTAGAATGTGAGTACCAAGTAACTCATTAAACCCGTTAGAGGTATCAAGTAGGTTGCGCACCTCAGCTCGTTTTGCATCAGCTCGGCCAGACTGGAATGTCTCAATAATATCAGCGTATGCTTTTTGCGCAAGACGCATCTTAGATAGACCGGCAAAGTAGGAATCAAGTGGGTGCTCATCACTATGAAGTAACTTTTCACGGATTTGACGCACTCCTGGCTCTTGCTCACACATGCGCTCTAGCGTATTCAACGCACGAGCATGTATATTAGACTTTCCTTTACGGTACCTATGCGTTGTGGCGTACTTCGGATTAAAGGTATTCAACCCCTCAGGAGCAGAAGCGTAGATGATTGTTTCAAGTAGTTTTACATGAGTAATCGGTTTTAGCTCTAGCTTCGGCGCTCCATCGCGCTGGGCCAAACTATCATCGAGTGATGATCGTGCATCTGGCGCATCTACACAATCCAGTACACTTACCTCCCTACCATTAATTCTGGTGAGTTCCGCGTTCCACTCCGACTTCAAATCTTCAATGCCAAATGAGTCGTAGTCATCTTCTAGCTGCTCAACTGCACCTCCGAGTGTGTCGCGTAATACTTTATGGTTTCGAGTAAGCACCGCCTCACCGATTAAACATGCTTGGTCGCGACTCACAATAAAATTGTGCGCATCACTTACAGGCACCTGCGTGAGGAGCTGTTCGGCACTTTCACGAATCTTCTTTTCTCGGTTACGACTGGTAGGGCTCATAATTAAACGGTATTATATCAAATAATAGTCTTTTTGTCAATATGCTGATACATACAAGAACAGGCGCCCCTACTGACGCCTGCTTTTGCCGGATACTCTCCGGGTCTACATCATACCTGGCATGCCGCCGCCCATTGGAGGCATCGCTGCTTCTTTTTCAGGAATCTCAACGACGAGCGCACCCATAGTTGCGGCAGTCGAAGCGATCGATACTGCGTTCTGTACCGCTTCTTTCGTAACACGAGCTGGATCGATCACTCCAGCCTTCTTCACGTCTACCAACCCTTCAGCAGGGTTCATAACATTCACCCCAAAGCCTGGCTTACCCGCTTCTACTTGCGCCAATAATGCTGCAGAATTGAGGCCTGCATTGGCAGTGATCTGTAGGAATGGCTGCTTCAAGGCATTCTTGAGAATTGTTCGACCGGCCGCCACACTATCAGCGCCGTCAACCTTAATAGCATCAGATAGATTCACGAGCGTTACACCACCACCAGCAACAATACCTTCGCTTAAGGCTGCCTTAGTAGCCGCCACGGCGTCGTCTACACGGAACTTCTTTTCGTCGATTTCGGTTTCGGTCGCACCACCTACTTTAATCACGGCTACTTTACCGCCAAGCGCAGCAGCGCGCTTCTCGAATTGTTCTTTATCGTACTCGCTACTTGCGTTTTCAGCTTGTGCCAAAATTTGCTGTACGCGGCCAGTCACATCGGCTGCCGTGCCGGCACCTTCTACGATGGTTGTTTCATCTTTCGCTACTATTACCTTGCGGGCGCTACCAACTACTTCTAGGCCAACGTTTTCAAAAGTTAAGCCTTGGTCTTCAGAGATAACTTGCGCTCCTGTAAGTACTGCAATGTCTGCCATCACATCCTTGCGGCGGTCACCAAAGCTTGGCGCCTTTACCACTACTGTATTCAAGACACCCTTTAGCTTGTTTAGCACCAAAATGCTCAACGCTTCGCCTTCTACTTCATCGGCAACTAACACAATGTCTTTTTTACCAGCTTGCGCTAGTTTTTCAATTAGTGGCAACAATTCCGACGCAGTTGAGATCTTCTTATCGGTGATTACGATTGAAGGTTTTTCAAACACAGCTTCTTGGCGACCGGCGTCTGTCACAAAGAACGGGCTCGCCCAACCCTTGTCCATACTAAAGCCTTCTACTACCTCAGCTTCCATCTCTAATCCTTGGCCTGCTTCAACAGTGACTACGCCGTCTTTACCCACTTTTTCGATCACATCAGCAATAAGCTTACCTATGGCGCTGTCACCAGCAGATATTGTCGCCACCTCTGCTACACGGTCACTTTTGCCTTCGATGCTTTCGCTCATGCTATCAAGTGCAGCTACCACCTCGCGGCCAGCATCCTCGATACCTTTTTTGAGCTCCATTGGGTTGTGACCAGCCGCAATTAAGCGATTAGCCTCTTTCAAAATGTTGTAGGTAAGCACAGTAACCGTTGTAGTACCGTCCCCTGCTACTTTATTAAGCTTGCTTGCCGCCTGCTTAATCAGCTCGGCACCCACTTTGTAGCCAAGGGTCTTGTCGTCATCTTCAGGTAGCTCTACTGATTCAGCAACGGTCACACCATCGTGGGTCACCGTTGGACCACCGTAGCCTTTGGCAATCACTACGTTACGTCCTTTAGGGCCGTAGGTTACCTTTACTGCATCATAGAGCGCTTTCGCTCCTTCGAGTACACGCTCCCTTGCATCGTCATCATAAAATACACGCTTAGCCATGGTATTTTGCCAAGAAGTTCCGATACTTCTCAGCTCCTCCTTTCGTTATTTAGTTGTCGTCGAGTTGTCGGTTGCGGCAATGTCGTCCATTGCTTTCATGCGCATTTCAAGTTCTTTTACTCTTCCAGATTGCTTATGTACCATCACAAGCACCCCTATAAGTACCAGAATCGAAATAATCCCTAAAATAAATATTGCCATGCTTTGGGCAACGCCCAGCATTACGCAACCGTTCCTAAGATGTCTTCTTCTTTTACAATCAGGTATTCGGTGCCATCGATTTTAATCTCAGTAGTTGAATACTCTTTATATAAGATCTTGTCGTTCTTTTTGACCGTTTTGGCATCTTTACCTACTGCTACTACCTTAGCCAGCACTGGTTTTTCTTTCGCCTGATCAGGCAAGTAAAGTCCGCTGGCTGTTTTTTCAGCAGCTTGTTCGCGAACGGCAACCACACGGTCGCCTAATGGCGTTATTGGTGAACTCACGTCCAGTTTCCTCCGTTTTGTTAACTTGTATTTTTATTGTAGCGAAACAAATTAGCACTCGTCAAGTGTGAGTGCTAATCTTTATCTTCTCCTCGTAAAATCAAAGCACAAGGTATTGCTTTTTACGCAAATTATGCTATAATTTTCAAAGCTTGTGTGAGACGTGGCGTCCAGCTACGAAACTCCGCACGCCCACGATGAGACTATTCTCTCGTGTGTTCACAACTCAACCATCCTAGAGAAAGAGGACACTCATGTCCCGCAAGATTTGCGGCCTGCTGGTCGCGCTGCTGATGAGCCTCGGGCTCGTCAACATCAACACCATCACGACCGCCTCGGCGGCGACCGCCTGCCCCGACACCTACGAGGTGTACGAGGGGTCGTCGATCATGATCGACATCGCCTGCTTCGACAACAGCATCGACAAGGGCTACACCCTCTACGACGTCGACCAAGACGCGCCGTACACCCAGTACGGCTACGGCTACGCCATCTGGCAGTACGACGACAACGGAGAGCCCTACGGCAAGCTGCTCGCGTACGACGGCTACGCCCCCGGTACCGACACGATCTCCTACCTGACCCGCAAGGGGCCGAA
>JALRDS010000059.1 GCA_023259925.1 Candidatus Saccharimonadia bacterium | reverse complement strand
GTGTTGAATTTCCCTGTTGATGATATTGAAAAAGCGGTGAGCGATCTAACGGCTAAAGGTATACGAATGCTCATCTACGACGACTTACCGTTTGAGCAAGACGGGCTTGGTATACTCCGGGGTAAAGTAGTAGGTATGGGGCCAGATATTGCATGGTTTAGCGATCCATCCGGCAATGTACTGAGCGTAATCGAGGAGTAGTTGACATGAATACATTCGCAGGAGTATCGTTTAACTAGATGGTTGACTACAAACTACGTATCGACTCACTGTGCATCGCGTTATCAGATGAAACGCGCCGCAGTATTTTGGAGCGAACGAGTGAGAGTGCCCTTACGGTAAATCAAATTGCCATTGAATATGATATGAGTTTAGCCGCCGTTTCAAAGCATATCAAAGTGCTTGAAGTGGCAGGGCTTATTACAAAACGTAAGAATGGTCGCTATGTATTTATTTCGGCGTATCCAGCCGGCCTTCACGAATTAGAGTCGTTTATCGCAATGTTTTCCGATAGTACTCAGGAGTATGTTTAAGCCATGTCCTTCCAGGCCTACCTTGATAATATCGAGGTTAAAACGGGCAAGACACCTGAAGAATTTATTCAGATGGCTCACCAAAAAGGGCTTGATTCACCTGCTACAAAGGCAAGTGACATCGTTCAATGGTTAGCAGATGATTTTCAGCTAGGAAGGGGGCACGCAATGGCAATCGTGCATATTATTAAACACGGCGCCCAAATCAGTGATAAGCACGTTGGCACAGCCGGATCACACCGAGATGAAAGTAATACGTTACGATTAACAGGAAAGGACACGTAGCATATGGTAATAATAATCGCACTACTCACGGCAGCAGTAATCATGGGGGTCCTTGATTTTATCTGGCTAGGGTTCATTGCAAAAAAACTGTATTACGGCGAAATGGGTGAAATTTTACTAAAGAAACCAAACATGACGGCCGCGGTCGCCTTCTACGCGATATATGTAATTGGTGCGGTGGTATTAGTAGTACTACCAGCACTTGCCGCAGGTTCATTCACGGCTTCACTAGGCTACGGCGCGTTACTTGGCTTCGTTGCCTACGCCACCTATGACTTAACTAACCTCGCAACGTTAAAAGGTTTTAGCAGTAAGATTGTCGCTATCGACTTAGTGTGGGGTACATTTATAACCGCCGCCGTGTGTGCGGGTGCCTTCGCTGCTGCAAGCTTGGTGTAGAGTATGACCGTTCAAGATTATCTTGATCAATTTGATCAACCGGTTATAGGTAAGCTGAATACGCTCAGGCAGCTGATTAAGGCTGCGTCGCCAAAGGCCGTAGAATCAATTAACTATGGGCTTATTGGGTATAAGTTACATGGTAAGCCATTGGTTTATATTGGCGGGTTCAAAAAACATATAGGCTTGTATGCCACGCCTAACGGCCATGCGGCATTCCAGCAGGAATTTGCCCCGTACAAACAAGGTAAAGGTTCAGTGCAGTTTCCGCTAGATGAGGCGCTGCCATTAGAACTTGTGAAAAAAGTGGTGCAATATCGCAGCCAGCAGATTGAAGGGATGTAATGGCCTATACACCGAAAACGATTGCAACAGATAATAGTGTAGATGAGTACCTTGCTACGTTACGCGAGTCGCAAGCACGAGACAGCCAAACCTTAATTGAGATGATGCAGCAAGTGTCTGGTGAGCCCCCGGTACTATGGGGCACTATTATTGGTTTTGGGACGTTTCACTATAAAACCAAGAGTGGCATAGAGGCAGACTGGCCAAAGATCGCGTTTGCGCCACGTAAAGGCATGTTATCGCTGTATGTCACGTTCGAGGCGGCGCAATATAAAAAAGAGCTTGATGCGATAGGGAAGTATAAGATTGGTAAAGGCTGTATTTATTTAAAAAATCTCGATAACGCCAATCTTCCAGCGCTGCGTGCGCTGATTGAAAAAGCCTATCAACAAGATATTTGATGTTAGAAATAGTTTTTTATTAAAACTACACTCGCTACGAGCTGTGCTACTGTTAACATAAGTAGGCTGGATTAAGCTGACAAATTGAGCCAGAGATATCGCTGATTTTTGTGTATTTCAGTGTGCTATCAGGTTGTAATGAATCACTAAAATTATTAATTTTGCGTATATGCCATAGTCGAACGGGGAAAACAATGGGCGGAGACCATTGACATTTAATTAAAATTATATTATCATATAAATATGAACTACGATAGAGTAGTAAAAACTATTTCGCGCGAAATAACTTCTTCAGCTCCTCCGGTTGCCATGATTGGAATCGGCGCACCCGGCAGCGGCAAATCAACCCTATTAAATGCAGTTGCATCAGAGCTTTCTGTTGAGGCAATCAATCTCGATAGTATTCGAAATTCGCTCGTTGCAGCTGGTGTCGGTTCTGGACTAGTTGATGGTATTCAGGATCAATTACAATGTGAGATAGCCGCACGCATGAATCAGGACAAAATTGCCCTTATCGACAGCACTCACTGTTATACCGAAGATCGCCTGAGGACCGTCGCTATTTGTCGTTCACTTGGTGTGCGTACAGTTGGTGCAGTTGTGCTCGATGTGCCACTAGAAATGGCCGTGCTTCAAAATGCTGGTCGCGCAGAAGGCCGTATCACCGTAGATACTATACGAAAAATGCATGAAGGGCTCAGAAGTCAGCCACCTTCCGCCAGTGAAGGGTATGACTGGATGGTGCGTCATAACTAGCACCTATTTCTGTAAAAAAATCACTACGTCAACTTTCATTCATACCCTCAATCTCTGTTTGTATGAACATTTCTCTTTGTTCGATTACGGCTATTAACGAGCAATACGGCCAGTGAACTGCTCAACGTCTAAATCTACATTACACTATGCCATTCTATGGTAAATAAAAATGCAAAACATTTTTTTATGTTTTTACAAAGTAGGTGTAGAATGCATTTATGGCAGAACTACTTACTGGCTTGTCGGCTCAGCCGGAATTTCCTAATCAAGATCTAACCGACAATAATGCCGCTATGCTAGAGCTGCTTCTAAGCAATCAAGATATTGTAACTGAAAGCCACCAGGCATCAGAGCGCATTTCATGGGTGTTTAAAGTAGGGCATAAAGTTCTAAGTGCAGTTACAGGTACTGTTTTAGATCATGATAGTCGCTATAATGCGCTCGATCACGGTGCCAGCTTATACGAGGTAATGTCGCTACTGCTTGCGGCGGCACCTACTAGAACGAGTGAGTTATTTAGCGTTCAAACCCAAGCTGCTGCTTGGATGCACGCCGATATTACACAGTTAGCTGACTATCAAGAAGAAGCGTACGCGATCTTTACTAGTAATCTTCCAAAGACTAAAGAAGTAGTCGTGAGCGCTGCCACGCGGTACTTCCCGCATTTGACTAGCTATGCAGTGTTAGGTGCAGCTATGGCGCACCAATTCGAACTTGATACGGTTGCGTAATAATTCACAAATCAAAAATACCGGTGATCAGCCGGTATTTCTGTCCCTTGCAAGGAATGTTTGAATTGTTGCTCAAACGGCCCTTTCCTCAATTGTTTATCGGAATGTGCCCCGAGCCAGGTGTAAGTGTTTCTTTTTATCGATTACTTACTATGTACTAGGCTACACCCACATAAGCGGTTTGTCAAAAAAAGCTGTATTTAATATTAAGCCGTCGATGAAAACAAGGGGTAGATTTAATGAATGAAAAAGCCCAACATCACGTACAGTGTTGTTGGGCTAATTCGGGTGAGGCGGGTTAGCAGAGTGGACATTCTCCCAGATGCTCTGGGTAGCGACCATGTGCATTGCAGTCCCTTTCGGGGATTGGTCTTACTCGTTTGTTTGTACCTGTTTTGCCGTTGGGCTTGGTGTTGACTCCTACGTTGAGGATAACTTCGGCCAACTTCACACGGAGTACAGCACAAAGTGCGTATGCTGTATCGGGACTAATCCGTTCAAAGCGCTTCGCGCGTCGAACAGTTCCCGTAGACACATTTGCGCGTTCAGCGATTTCCTTGTCGGATAGTTCGCTCTCGTCGCATACCTTGCTAAATAGTTGAGGTGTCATAAGACACATCACCTACCTTTCCGAATTGTTAAGTTCCGTCGTATCTCGACAGAATATGTTCATACTATAATATAATTTAAATATGATTGCAATAGATGATACAATCAATAGTGTACATTAACTAAAATACGTATCAAGAGTGCAGCGAGAGAACTAGCTTTATGACCTGCCAGCAACCGCCTTCTAATCAATTGATTACCAGGCACGGTGCTACTTCTAGCCCTTAGTAGGGAAAGATAAGAACTCCTTCTTACCTCCTTCATGTAGCGGCCGGACAGATACGTTACATATAAGGAGTATTTTTATGTCAATATTTAGAACTGCCGAGAGTGTAAGCCCAAGACACCCGGATAAATTGTGTGACCAAATATCGGATGCGATATTGGATGCTTATTTAGCTAACGATGCCAATGCGCGCGTGGCTATAGAAACGGTTGGCGGGCATGGCAAGGTATTTATAACAGGGGAGGTTTCCAGCATATCTCATCCAGAAATTGCGCCCATTGTAGGGCGTATTGCTGGCGACGTGGAGCTGACGGTGCATTTAGCGAAACAAAGCCCAGAGATTGCCAGTGGAGTGGATACGGGTGGCGCGGGCGACCAGGGCATTATGACTGGCTACGCGACAAGCGAAACCCTCGAGTTGCTACCACTCGAAGTGGTGCTAGCACGCAAATTAAACCAACGACTGTATAAACAGTGGCCGTATGACGGTAAAACTCAAGTTACTCTAAGCGGTTCTGAAATAGTTGCCGTGGTGGCAAGTTTTCAGCATGCCAAACAAGCAGAACTACGCAGCGCTGTGGAGAAATGGCTTGACGCAGTTGAGAGGGGGTATTCATTACAGACTACGAATACAGTCATTCACGCCAACCCGGCAGGCGACTGGCAACAAGGTGGCTTTGATGCCGATGCCGGACTAACCGGCCGAAAGCTAGTAGTTGATAATTACGGGCCGCGAATTCCAATTGGGGGTGGCTGTTTTAGCGGGAAAGACCCGAGTAAGGTTGACCGCTCAGCGGCGTACATGGCGCGTTACATCGCGATTGATTATTTGAAAAAGTTTGAAGCTCGTGAAGTGTATGTGTATCTTGCCTACGCAATTGGCTACGACCAGCCGCTAGAGGCCACGGCGGTAGTTGATGGAAAAGAATACATAGTCAATGGCTACGATTTATCACCCAGTGGTATTACATCGTATTTAGATTTACAGCGCCCGCAGTATGAACAGACTGCTCGTTATGGCCATTTTGGCCATAGTGAATTTAGCTGGGAAGTGGCCTAGTCTAGTTGGTGGGTACGAGTCAGGTCGTCTTGTTCAACCGACTGCAGCATGCGTATGCATTCTGGGGTAGTATTGGCATCTGCAAGCAGTAGTGCTTCGTGAGCGTGCTCTTTAGCTTGTTCGAGATCGTCGAGTGTTAGTTTATCTATTGCGGCTTGTCCAATTGAGCTATACCGTTGTCTTTCAGAGCGATACCGCTCTGCTTTGATGGCATGTCGCATGAAGTGATCTGGCTGGGTTAAATTGGCGTGAGTAGTTTCTTTACACATATCATTTTCTCCTGATAGTAAGCTACTATACGCCTGTTTTATAGAAATTCAAGTAGAAAAATGGCCGGGTGTGCATGCGATACTACGCAGCACACCCGACCAGAGGTGAGGGGGGCTCGTGAGAGGCTCACTCAGGCAGCACCTTGCGACGATCGCGCAGCTCCTGCTTGCGGTCTTCATCGAGAACGTCGTACAGCTTCCAAGAGAAGGCGCAGCCACCAACGACGAAGCTGATGAACATGAGCAGTCCGATTTGACCAAGCAGCGTTTCGGGTGTAGCGATGAGGCTGTTCATGAACACGGCGATGAAGATCATGGATCCGAAGAATCAGCCGGCTCCGTGCGCAGTTGCGAGCTTCATAGTAAAGCTCCTTCCAGTCTGTCGTCTGGCTTGAGATGTTCAAGCCGGTCTTTTACGATACTAACATTTATAGTAATTGCAAGCGTAGATAGTATACAATGTTAAGTAATTACTATTGAAGCAAATAAGTGAGGTGTGATGGAACAAGGGCAGCAGCCAAATAAGGTATTGATTGGCATAGTGGTGGCGGCAGTATTGTCTATTCTTGCGGCCGGAGCTTGGTACTCAATGAATAATTCATCTACTACGAATGTAGTAGGGATGTCTGCGCAGCCTGACACTGTCAATATGAAGATGAATAATTCAAACGATGACACTACCAAGATCACTACATTCATAGCGGGCGAATACTCAGCAACTGGCTTTTATCAATCTCCGGGTGGAAGTGAGGAAGTAAGGGTAACGGTAACGTTAGCGGCTGATGGCACGATAGAATCATCGCAGGTAACACCACTGGCGGCTTCTGGTACATCTCAGCAATATCAGTCTGATTTTGTGAATAATTATGAAAGCATGGTGGTGGGAAGAAATATTAATGAGGTTGAGTTGAGCCGTGTGGCTGGGTCATCACTCACATCGATAGGTTTTAATGACGCACTCGACCAAATTACAGAAGACGCTAAAGGCTAGTTGGCGATTTTCGGCTATTGGTACTTCTTGGAGTATCGAAACCCCCGATGATTTGCCGGATGAAGTAAAAACGGCAGTTACTCGGCGAATTGGTGAATACGACAAAACCTATTCGCGTTTTCGAGACGATTCGTTTGTGACATTATTACGCACGCCAGGTACATACACACTTCCGAGTGATGCCGCTCAGATGCTGAGAATATACAAAGAGTTGCACGCAATTACCAATGGTCGTATGACTCCGCTTATTGGCGCTACCTTAGAAGCAGCCGGCTATGATGCAACCTATAGTTTTAAGCAATCACCACTACAGCGGGTGCCAGATTTTAGTACGCTTGGGTGGGGCGGCGACCTGACCGTCACCATAACCGAACCGATACTGCTAGACGTGGGGGCTGCAGGCAAAGGATATTTAGTGGATATTGTGAGTAATTTGCTCAATGACTATGGAGTACACAAACACACGATTGATGCAAGCGGAGATGTATTGGTAAAAGAGAGTATCGAACGCGTCGGCCTGGAGCATCCAGACGATCCGACTAAGATTATTGGAGTTAGTGTGGTGTCGAACGAAAGCCTGTGTGCTTCGGCAGTGAATCGAAGAACGTGGAAAGGGCTGCATCACGTGTTTGATGGAAAAACCCAACAACCAACAAAAGCCGTGATTGCAACATGGGTAATCAGCGAAACTGCACTTGTTGCTGATGCGTTAGCGACGGCACTGTTTTTCGTGGAGCCGGAGGTGTTGCAGCAGCGGTACGAATTCGAAAGTGTCATAATGAAACGTAATGGCGATGTATATGCAACGCCAGGATTTAAGGGGGAGCTGTTTATATGAACGTGTTAAGTGTAGTTAAGTCTCATATTGAAAAAACAACCATGTATCGAACAGTGCTGTATTCGCTAATGGCACTTACCGCTTGGAGCCTGGTGTTCAGTGTAATCGGCATACTCGACTATTTTGTAGTTGCTATGGTTGTGCAATTGCTGATTTTACTCATTGTAGGGTATGGTGCTGATAGACTTTTTGCGGCAGTATTCAAAGTCACGCCGAATCCAGAATCGATATTTGTGACTAGCTTCATCCTATACTTCTTGCTAATACCAAGCGGTACTGTTCAAAGTTTTATAGTGGCTGCTATAGCAGCTATGGTCGCGGCTGCGTCAAAATACTTATTAGTATGGTGCGGTAAGCACATAACTAACCCTGCCGCGATGGGCGCTGTGATCATTGGCTTAACTGGCATAGGATTTGCCGGTTGGTGGGTGGCGACTTTATCGTTATTACCATTTGTGTTGATTGCAGGCGCGATAGTGCTGTACAAGACACGGCGCTACGACATGGTGGCGATATACATAGTGGTATCGTTGGTGATGATAAGCGCTATTGCATTGATGCAAGACCGGTTCACGCTTGGGCTGCTGTGGCAGGCAATCGTCTCGTACCCAATCTTATTCTTAGCATTTTTTATGCTCACCGAACCACAAACGCTTGCTCCAAAGCGGCAGCAACGAAATGGTGTAGCGGCTGGCGTTGCGATACTGGCTCATTGCCAAGTAGCGATTGGAGCTGTGAGTATGACACCTGAGATTGCATTAGTAGTGGGGAATATAGTGAGTGCTGCTTTTACAAAAACACGTGGTTTTCGTCTTATGCTAACATCTCGAAAG
>JALRDS010000076.1 GCA_023259925.1 Candidatus Saccharimonadia bacterium | reverse complement strand
TACAGTCCCAGCTTCAAGTTTCTACTACATTTACTAGTAGGTATCTTCAAAACTTTGGCACCTTGATAACTACACACCCACGCAACTCCCCATTGCGTGGGTGTTTCAGATTAAAAAACTGCATTTAGTATAATAGACAGTGATACTGCAACTACTGCTGCGTAAGGAGGATACATATGACCCAATTAGAAGGCACTAAACTAGCCAATTTTGAACCTGTAAATAACGTACCAGAGCTACAGGTTATTGATACAGTTCCAGGAACTGGTGATGAAGTACCGCACGGAGCAACCATTACCGCACACTACACAGGTGCACTGTGCAAAGACGGCACTATTTTTCAAAGTAGTCATGATTTCGGTGAACCAATTAGCTTTGGCTTAGACCAAGTGATTAAGGGCTGGACCGAAGGAGTGCCAGGTATGAAGGTTGGTGGTACGCGTCGACTTATTATTCCGTCAGCTATGGCCTATGGCTCAGTACGCGCCGCAGCCAACATTCCGCCAAATAGCGACCTTGTGTTTGATATTGAACTTGTTGCCATAAAGTAACGCCACCACAGTGTTTACCATTTTGCTCCATTCATCAAAAACCATGCGCCCCATGGAGCCTATAGGCACGTCGTATCAGTCACCAGCACTCATTACAAAGGCCCAAGAGCTGGCCGACTATACGAAAACGCTGTCGGTGAAACAGCTTGAAGAATGTATGCAATTTTCAAATACTATGGCCATAAAGACACATGCCATATTACAGGAGTGGAACACCGATCCTGCTACAGCACGTCCAGCGATTGATAGTTTTTTAGGAGACATCTACAGCGGGCTTCAAGTGCAATCGCTTTCAAGCGAAGATCGCGAATACGCTAACTCACATCTTTATATCCTATCTGGATTGTATGGAGTATTACGAGCCCTGGACGGCATTCACCCATATAGGCTAGAAATGGGCTATAAACTGCCAGATGAACCTTACAAAAACTTATACCACTACTGGGCAGAGGCATTAGCCGCACAGCTACCAAACAAGCAGTCAATTATTAATGTATCTGCCGTCGAATACACTAAAGCAGTCCTACCCCATCTACCTACTGCTCAGATAATCACTCCAAAGTTCCTTACCATTAGTGCAAAAACATGTAAGCCTACGTTTGTAACGGTTCATACCAAAATTGCCCGCGGGGCTTTTGCTCGGTGGCTTATTGTACATCGCATTCCTAGCATTAACCAGCTACCAGACTTTTCTGATTTGGGATACAAGTACGATGCTCAACTTAGCACTGATACAGAACCGGTATATATATGTGAGTCATTTCAGGGGTTAGGGCTAAGCGTTCGACTTACGTAAAAACAGTCGCACCCATTCTTCAATACTCAGTTGCGAAGGAATCTTATCTACAGAAATACCTACATCTGCACGCTTCAGCCCTGCGAAATAGGCCTGCTGGCTAAAGCACCGTTCAATAAATTGATCGTAGTTCTGCTGGGCGTCAGCCTCGAGTAAAAATGTTTCGCGGAGCTTTATTTCGAGTAGTACCGTATCGACTGCAGGCGGCGGAGTGAAATCAATTTTTCGGAGGGGCTTGCGTATTCGCACACTGAACCACGGCCCAATTTGAGCGCTGAGTAAACTCGTAAAATGGTCGTTACCGGGTACAAGTTTGCGAGCAAACTGCTTTTGAACAATCAAATACATTGCCTTAGGTGGAGATGCTAAGCGTGTAAACTGCAATACTACCTGTGAGCTCAAATTGAATGGAATGTTTGAGAAGATTTTGTATGGACCAACGGGCTGACGGAGCGATTCGATTGCAGATTCCATAATTGTCACGTTTTCGTGGTGCACTGTATTTGCATGTAATTTTTTTAGCGCAACAGGCTCAACCTCAACTGCAATTACTTGCTTACAACGCCGCGCTAGCACACTTGTTATCACACCACTTCCCGCCCCTAGGTCGTATACTGTGTCATTTTTTCGGATGTTCGAATGGCCGATTAATTCAGCAACTAATCTAGGACTCCTAAGAAAATGTTGGGCATATAGGTGATTGCGACTCATACTATGAGTATACCTCATGTAAGTAGACTTTTTTACTATTTTGTGCTGTAATATTAATACGTACCTACTACAACCAGGCAGGTGAATCTCATGCCCACCGACGACATCAAGCAGGCAATCTCTGAGCTGCTCAAACAGCTGTTCAGCGTATTGCGTCAGCAAAAAGAGCTCGAAAACGAGCTCGCCATACAAACAGACGAGCTGAAGGCGCAGTTCTACGCACGGAATCAGCAACTTGAAAAGCAGCTGATTGACATCAAAGCCAAGCTGTACGAACTCGTCAGCAAGAATCGATCAGTACTCCTGACCGCTCCGCGAAAGTCATTCGCAATGATGTACGGCAAAGTGTTGTTCGAGCAAAAGCGATTGAACTTCAAGGTAACCGACAAATCTGCTGTTGAAGAGCTGTGTCGTAAGTACCGCATCCTCACAACGGTCGGCAGTTTTGAGCGCACCTGGAAGCCCGACGCATCAGCATTGAAGGCCTGGCTCACACAGCATCCCGACATTGCCCCGCAGTTCGAACCGTTCACCGAGCAGACTGGCGGCTTCGACGAGATCTACGCCAAGCCAAACGACACCTTCTTCACTGAGTTCGACTCCAGCCGTCTATCGAATGAGCGAACGAAGCTCGAGCCGCCAAAGCAGGACGACTAGCCCTAGCTCGTACCGGAGCTTTACCCAACCCAGGGTGAGGCTCCGGTACGAGCGGGGCTATATTTATACTCACACCGGAGTGATATACTATAAGCATATGCAAGATTACTCTACCCTTGATCAATCACAGTTAAACCCGTTGCTTGGCGGCGGAGCGGGTACGGAGTCACTCATTCCCGAATCGATGGTGACATTTTTGATTGTCTGTTTCGTCATCCTTAACCTACTCTCAATTGCATTTCTTATTTTCTGGATTATGGGTATGGTGCGCCGCTGGAAGGTACAAACGGCTGTGTTAAACATGCAAAAAGAACTAGTTGAGATTAAACAACTTCTCAAAACAAATTCTAATACTCCCCGTCCGGTTGTTCAGCATCAACCCGTTCAATCAGATAGGCCAACAACTACAAACACTGAAGCCACTACAGCTAAACCTGCTACCAATCAGCAGCAATAGCTATTTACTCAAATACTTACCAGCAACGCTTAATGCGAACGCCGGCAACAGTATAAACACGTCAGTAAATAATAACTTAATAAGCAGTTCAGGCAACCATGTATCTGGTGTATTCCGGCCAAAGGCAGTATAAACCATCAAAATGCCAATTACTCCAAATAGGACGGATGCTCCTATAAATACTTGTGTCGCAATCTTTTGCATATTCTTGTTCATAATTGCAGTATAGCAAATTTGCTACAAGTGCGCCGAAGGTGAGCTAATAATTGGCGCCTGATGAATAAAACTGCCCTGCTCGAGAACTTGCAAGCAGGCAACGGCAACCTCATCACGACTAACATATAACTTAGTTGGACCATATTGCTGCAAACTGAACGGCTTTGGTTTAGTATTTTGCAGTTTCAATACGCGAATAATTGTCCAATCTAAGCTACTTTGCTGCAAAAATGCCACGTGTTTTTTGCCATCGTTGACGCGTGCCGGATCTATTAGGCCAATCGACAAGTTTAATATTCTATCAATCATAGTGATCTTATCGCCGGGAAACCGCACACCGGTGCCTGTTAAACTCACGAGCCGCGTTATACCCTGCGCATTCATGGCAGATACAAGAACTTTCATGGCATCTGTTTGCACATTTACAGGCGACCCCTTTACATGGCCAATGAAACTAGCCACAGCATCGCAATCTTTTATTAAGCGGTTAACGTCATCTTCATTTCGAGCATCGCAAGTTTGCACTGTTAGGTTTGCATGGTCGGAAAGTGTATTAGTACTATATACACCAGCTACTACTGCATGGCCCGCTCGTAGCGCCTGCTCCACAAATGCTTTGCCGGTTCTACCATTCGCAGCAATCACCGCAATCTTCATACCTGGCTACTGAAGTGTTACTTTCATTTTTTCTACAAAATAGTCGCGAAAAC
>JALRDS010000033.1 GCA_023259925.1 Candidatus Saccharimonadia bacterium | reverse complement strand
CCGTCGATATCTCAAATATCGCCGGCTACGGAGTGAATCAACTGTTCGAGCAAGTGCGTGATAGTGCACTAGCCGGAGCTTCTGCCAGTGATGATATTCCAGTCAGCTGGACAAGCGTTACCACGTGGGTTCTTGCCGGTGGTATTGGAACTGGCGTAGCAATCGCAGCGCTCCCGGGCACCATTGGTGGGGCAGCCGGGCTATGGTACCTACTCGCGCCATTCTTAGTTGGTGCGGCGCTACTTGTCATCGTAACTTTTCTAATTCTTGCCGCTCGCCAGGCCATCATCATTATTGCCATAGCCATTGCACCACTTGCGTTCGCGGCGCTCATTCTGCCAAACACCGAAAAATGGTTTGAACGCTGGCGAGGGTTATTCTTCACCATGCTTATTATGTTCCCAGCGTTTGCTGCTGTGTTTGGTGGCGCTCAGCTAGCTGGTGAAATAATAATTCGTTCCGCGAATTCAATCGAGCTTGTGATATTGGGTCTTGGCGTTATGGTGGCACCACTGGCTATTACGCCATTACTTCTTAAACTTGGTGGTGGGGTACTCGGCCGAATTGGCGGTATTATTAACAATAAAGAAAAAGGCGTGGTTGACCGTTTCCGCAATTACAGCGGCGAGCGCCGCAAGGATGCCATCGCTCAACGACAAGCAGGCAATGCCGCGGCTCGAAGGAGGGGTGATTATAGTGACTTTAAGCGTGGTACGCGAGCTTGGCGCCGCCGTGCAGGTGCTAATTACGCAAAAGCAGCGTACCGCAAAGAGCTTCGCGAACGGAACGAAGAATCTGCATTAAATGACTGGCACTCACAAACCGGCAGATGGGGCTACGATAGCCACGATGAAAACGTGCGATCACGCCTCACCGGGCGACCAGCCTCTGGGTATCGCAACCTCAACCTGTATAAACGCGATAACCAGCTTCAGCATGATCTTGATCATGCTCACCACGAAGAACACTGGCAACAAACTGTCAATGCTGACGCCAGCAGACGGCAAATGCTCACCGACACACGTCTATCTGAAGGCCGCGCTAAGGTAATTCAAGGTGCGCTTGAAGCCCAAGATGAGCGGACTCTTCAAACTGCGCTTAATACTGATGCTGCATATGCTAACTTACGGCAAATGAAAGTGAACACTTCTATAGATAGTGGCGTGGCCGATATGCATAAAAATGCTATCGAGGCAGCCGGGAAATTGGCATTAAGCACTGAAGTATCTAACGATCGAGCACTGCGTCAGATGAAGGTGAGCACATATGCGACCGAAAAGCAGGCAGAAGTTATAGACAATACTCTACAGAAAAAGGCTGAAGCGAACTGGCACTCAGTCTCGCGAAATGATGAGGCCATTCAACAGCTACGACTTAAGGAATTACAAGCAAGCGATGGTGCTCGGCGTGTAGAGGAACAGTGGAACACACTTGTAGAAAATATTGTGGCCAAAGGTGCCGATGCGCCACAAGTCGCGGCATCAAATAAATCTACCGCGAACTCTATAATGGGACTTCGTCAAGATATACAAATTGAAGGCAAAGCACAGGAAGCGGCAAAAGTTCAGCAGGGAATTAACTTAATGACCGCCCTAAAACAAAGCCAGGAGGCGATGATAGATCCAACTAAGCCGGGCGACCCAACCCTTCTTAAACGAGCTGCAGGAATTGGTGGCCAGCAAGCTGAGGCGCGCATTTTTGCACAAGCAACAAAGAGTGTAGTTGATGCTGCCGTAACAGAAGTAAAAGACAACCGCTATCTCTTAAGCCAATACACTCGCGGTCAGCTTCACAAAGTATTATTCCAGGGGCGTGGGCTACACAATGAGCCAGTTACTACCGAAATGAGACAGGCTGCTATGTATGAGTTGCTCACTAAGAAAGGAAACAACGATGACGCACACGTTATCCGAGATGCCATCAGTGATATGGGTATGGTTGTTGATGAGACCTCTGGAGAGTTTTATGAGCCGATGCGCGACAGCGACGGTCGTGTCGTTATAAGTAACGGCAAGCCAGTAGCCGATACCACGCGTAAAATTACCGACACAGATGATATTAGCAGGCGACGTGACTGGCAGCAATTCTTCGCCGATGCCTCAAGAGAGTCATCCCACAGCCAAATCACGCTATCTGGCACCGACAAAAGTGATGCAGAGGCTGGTACCTTACTTAGTACAATCAAGGGAGGCTTCATGCGCGATGCTCTTGGCGGTAAGTTTGGACCTGAGAAAATGCTCAAAGCAGATATTGATGAGCTTAAGTATCTATACACCGATATCACCGACACCCAGGGCGAATACAGTCGGCTTGATCCGGGCCAGCAAGCTCGAGTTAAGAAGACTGTTATCGAGTCAGTTCTCGCTCTGCAAAAACACCCTACTTACAAGGGGCAAATTGATGATCGTAACCGCGGTGTAATGAACCAGATAGTTGCCGAACTTGACCCAAGTTATAGTGCAGGTGTCGATAGCGACGGTAAGCCACTATTCTATGTTGATGATGATAAGTCTTTGATTCCGCCACCAGCTAACCCAACCGGCGCTAGAACCTTCTCTGCGCCTGCAGCCGGCACATTACCCGAGGATCGACGTAACATTCAAAATCAAAATCGCAACAAATGGACAATCAGTTAGCTACTAGCTAACCCTTGTCAACTATTGACGTCAAAACTACCTACTTGACTTTTTATAGCATAAGGTGTATAGTAATAAAGTATAAGCACATCGCTTTTATTAATCCCTAATGCGCCACATAAGCCGCAAAGGAACACCACATCTATGAGGAATCGAGAACGTCACTCTACCCAATCAACCGTAAATCCCGATATTGCGTCGACTACTCATGAATTAAAGGCTATACACGCGCAGCCTTCAGTTATCCCTCCGGAAGCTAATAAAGATAAAACGCGTCGCCTCGGTCATGCTCCAATTGTAGGAACATTAGCATTGGCTATCACATTAGGAGTGGGTGCGTTCATCGGTACTCGCGGAGGGGAGTCGCAGCCTACTCCAGAACGAACCGAACCGACTCAAAGTGCACCAGCGGTGCCAGGTACAAACGATAGTGAATCTTCAGCACCTAGTCCTGAAGTTGAATCAGAATTGGATAAATACGGTATAAGTGCAGCAGAATATTCCACTTTCGAAGAAGTAGCAACTGCCTGGACAGAAAAAATAGATGAATATCTAGCAAGCAGTTCCGATACATACGATGAACCAGGGGACCCTAACTACCTAGATGCAATTTATGGATCCGACTGGCAATCAAATCCTGAATTATCAGCTAACGTAACCTATCTACAAGAGACATCAGTCATCGTGTCCACAAACCACTTTGCAACAGGCGAAAACGGTACCACTGAATACAACTCCAGCACGGAAGTCACAAAGGTATGGGACGTAGAGGAGAGCGAGGATGAAGTGTCAGGGTATGTGACATTCCATGACACAGACAACATCATGGATACTGTACTAGCCATGAACAACACGGAAAATCTCGATGTATATTCAGACTGGCACTACACTTTCAAAAAAGTAGGTGATCGCTGGCAAGTAGCCGAGCTTGATCGACTAGATAATAACTAAAGAATTCAAGTGTTACAAAAATAACGGCATCTTATTGCCGTTATTTTACTTAGCAACTATACTTACATCATAGTTATGCTTTTCAAAAAAATTATCAGCGCCTCACTACTGATTGCCAGTGTATTAATTGCCACTTTGGCCCTATCTGCAAATACATATGCGGTAACAGCTGGGTCGGGTGGCACAAAAGGCGGAACTCCTGATAAGCCACAAGGGCTTGATCCGGATGCTACAGTATACCGAGTAAACCGTATGACTCTCTTGATGGGCAGTACGTACTTCTATGACTCAAATACAGCTGACAATAACTGGGAATTTAAAGCAGTAGGATTAAGCTGTCCTGCAAAGATCTTATATAAGGAAGGTGCAAACGAAGCAACTTCCGTATGGCAGCTCGTCTATCAACAAGAACGCGATTCAGGCAGTGATTGCGGTAGCGAGAATACAAAACTACTTTCAATGCCAGCAAACTGGGACGCTCGCCGATATGTAGTTTTTGCGGTTGACGACTCTAAAGGGCAAATAATTAGTGTAAAGCCAGACTCTAACGTTACATTCAAAAAAGGTGGCACATACAACGGAAATACCGTATATATTCAACAAAACGTCGAGCCCTATTCGTGTCCGCTGGTTATTCGAAAAAATAAGAACTGGGTATTAATACCCCTTGAAAAAAAGGAGAGTGAAGATGCTGTATCAAATCAAATCAGGACTTTATTCGATAAAGAACTTGGTGTTGGAGACACTGATTGTGGGCCTACCGACAATGACGATCTAAAGATTTTTTCTCAGTTTGGGCTACCCGAGAGTTACTACGATGCCGGCGTAGAAGATGACCACTACTTAAAAACGGATTTCGGGTTCGACGGAGAAAATGTTGCCGGTGCCGACCTGGATGACATAGGTATTCTTCCAGTAGCGCAAGCTGCTGGGATTGCCCTAAATGGCCCTCTCAAGGGTGGAGGATATGGTGGATCTTCAGGGGGTGCAACAGGTGGTGCAACCGACGATGAGTCAAATCAAACTTCCTGCGCCATCGACGGCATCGGCTGGATTATCTGCCCAGTAATGTCGTTTATGGGTAAGTTAAACGATGCTGCGTTTGGGTTTTTAAATAACTTTTTACAAGTTGAGCCAAAGTTACTAACAGATAAAGACACCCAAGCGGCATGGAGTAATTTTAGAGACATAGCCAATATCGCATTCGTAATTGTATTTCTAATCATCATATATTCTCAAATTACTGGTGCGGGTATCTCAAACTATGGCATCAAACGCATGCTGCCAAAACTGTTTGTGGCGGCAATCTTAGTCAACATTTCATATTTTATTTGCCAAATTGCCGTAGATGTAAGCAATATTTTAGGCAGCAGTATATATTCAATGTTTAAAGATATGCCCACCACAGATGGTGAAACGGTAGGATTTGGAGACGGCATAAGCTGGGAAGTGGTTGCAGGTTACATTCTGGCGACAGCAGGAGCCTTGCTTGTAGGCGTGCTTGCGTTAACTACAATTAGTACTGCCGCCTTATTAGCCTTTGCCCTAGTTATTCTTATCTTAATTGCCCGTAAAGCAATTCTTGTTCTTCTAGTTGTAGTCGCCCCTCTCGCATTTGTAGCTTATTTACTACCAAACACCGAGCAGTGGTTTAAACGATGGTGGAAAATGTTCACCACATTACTGATGGTATTCCCGGTGGTAGCGGTCATTTTTGGAGCAAGTACACTTGCGGCGAGAATTATAAATAACTCTGCCGGTGGTGAAACTGTAGATGGTGGCGATCAATACCTATTACAACTCACCGCCTTAGGCATTATGGCTATACCGCTATTTGCCGTGCCGGCGGTTCTGAAAGGCGCGCTATCTGCAGCGGGTTCAGTTGGCGGCAAGTTAGCCGGCTGGCAAGATAGAGCAAACAAAGGTGCCATGGACAAAGCCAAGTCAGGTCGCTTTGGTGAGGCTAAGGCGGCCTACAATGCACGAAGGAACAAGCGCCGTGTAGAGCGAAGACTGGGCGAAGGTACCATGGCGTCATGGGGCAGAAGCGAAAAACGAGCCGATACACGACGTGGTAAATTTGCTGCCTGGGCAGGATCAAGAGGTGCTGCGTTCGACAGAAGCGGTATTGGTCAAAAACTAGGCGGAGACCGCGGAGCGGCAAGTGCCGTTGCTGAGCTTCAGAAGATGAATGCCGAAGAAGTTGAACGATCAATTTCACTACTACACGGTAGCGGTGATGCAGCAGGTTTGATCGGACGAGCACAAGCACAGCTAGTTGAGGCTAATAGACGGGGTGACACGATAGCCGCTCGAGCTGCCACAAAAGTACTTTCTACGCAGACCGGCTCGCGTGGTATTGATTCGCTCCATAGGACCATCTCGGAAATCGAGTCGGGCGAAGGTGGTTTGCACAGCAGTGTGAGCGAAGACGTAAAATACGAAGTTACAGCTGCTGGACTCAAAGGCAAGAACAGGTCACTCGATAAATGGTCGCGAGATGAAAAAACGGTTATAGATCCTGCCACAAATAAGCCAAAAGCAGCGTCACTCAATGACTACGATAGTGACGCCTCTACACCGGGCAGCTTAAACGAACACGAAATCGCAGGCCACAGCGTAGGTCAACTAGAACGCTACGGCACGAGTGGTGCAGTGGATGCAGCATTAGCTAGGCGAGTATTGGATGCACACAGCAAGGGTACATTATCGTTAGATGGGGATAAGCTTAAAGTGTTCCAAGAAATTGATGCAGGGAAAAAATTCTTCCCACCACCGGCGGGATCACCAAAAGACACCAAGGGAACCTGGGCTTAAGACAAAACCTGTAGATGCTATACTGATATTTGTAATATGGCAGTCTACAAAGTACCCCAAGACGTTGAAGCCGACGATAAGTTGATCGG
>JALRDS010000004.1 GCA_023259925.1 Candidatus Saccharimonadia bacterium | reverse complement strand
TTGTATTGCTCGTAAATAACTCTTGGCCGCAGGCTACACAGGCATACGTGCCACTTTCGTAAAAATCAACATATTTACCACTACCCGGCGCCTCAGTCCCCTTCTCGCGCAGCACTCTATACTGCTCGGGGGTAAGAGATTTCTTCCAATCAGCCGTAGAGGATGGCATAGGCTTATACCTCTCTAGCAACTTTCAGTGCACTCATATACCAGCTGAGTGACTCTAAGGCATCTACCAGTGCTGGCTCAAGGCCCCGCACTGCGTCAGTTGTAGCAGCACCAGTTTCATCAATATCATTCGTATAGCCAACATAACCAAGCACATTCACCGATTTAGGCACAGGTATTGCACCAATGTTTGCGTTGAGCATTGTTTTTAAATGCGCTACAGCTCGGGCCGCCCCAACGCCGCCGTGACCAACGGCAAGAAAAGGCTTCTTCATAATTTGATAATCAATAAAGTCGATTGCGTCTTTCAGGCCACCAGGAATACTATGGTTATACTCTGGCGTCACAAATACGTAGCCATCCGCCTCTGCCAGCATATCGAGCCAGTCTTTTACCTGCCCTTCAGGCTGGCGATCTTTGTTCATCATTGGTGACACCGGCTCATCGAAACGTGGTATGTTGAGCGATTGTAAATCAGCAACAGCTACCTCTATATCACTAAGGTTTTTCTTTGCAGCTGCTTCAACCCATTTCACAACCCGTGGAGTTGCCTTCGCATTTCGCATACTGGCATCAATAATAAGTAATTTCATCAGTAAGTTCGCCCCATTCAATTAAATTTACTGTATTTAGTATAGCAAATTACTATACAAAATACAGTAAATAGATTACATCAGGTAGCACTAATCTTTCTTCTTATCGAGTCGATCGAGTCGAAGGAAATGCACAATTAGGTAAATAACAAAGGCAGTTGCGACTAACGTTATTAATGACGAGACCACTGCACCCCAAGCAAAATCAGCCTCACGCCCGCTCAGGTTAACATGCCACACTGCTGCTTCAAGTTTGTTTTCGGTACCCACAATTAAGCGAACTATTGGGGTAATGAAACCTTCTACAATTGTTTTTACACTCGCACCGGCTGCAGTACCAATTGCAAGACCCACCGCAAGACCCACTACACCTTGCTGGCGTACAAAGTTAACAAACCCATTAGCTTGGCCAGCTCCAATTTTAGCTGCCCTTGTGGCAGCTGCGTTTGCGCGCGAACGTGCCTCGGCCGCCTTTACTTTTTCTTTTTCGGCTTCAAGTTGTGCTTTTGTAGTTTGAGGTTTCTTTGCCATACTGCCCTTCTACTTACTGTTGTGTATTCATATTATACTTTAGTTTCATGTTGATGCCCGAGGGGCAACCTCAGGCAGGATCGCTGCCATTTTGGTTGCCCCTCGGCGGAGGAGGATCGTCAGCCGAGAGGTGCGAGGGTGTGCACTTCAACGATCTCGTGTGATACTGGTGTACCGAAGACCATCTGCCGGTCGTAGCCGATGATGACGAACTCGATCAGGCCACGCTCATGCATGCGCTTGAGGTGCCAGCAGATGATGCTCTTGTCCCGACTATCGTTCGGCACCAACGCCATCTTGGCATTCCGGTCAGCCTCACGATTGCGCGTGAACGTCACCGGTTTGCCCGCTTCCAGCCTGCACTCGACTTCGTGATAAAGCTGACCAATCAGCTTGTCATCCAGATCAATTATTCCAGGCCTCATGCAGAATTCCTCCTTGGAGTGAGATAGGTGCGATAGAACACGAGCATGTCTCTCACGTTCCATTGGTTACTGCCCGCTTGAATCAAAAACCGCCGAGGTTTCCCTCGGCGGCGGTTGAATCGAACGAAACGAAACTACGCGGCCGAGGCGCTATCAATAATCACGAGAATGAGTTGCTTCTGGATTGATTGATAACTCTTGGTCATAGTAGTTCCTAGCT
>JALRDS010000061.1 GCA_023259925.1 Candidatus Saccharimonadia bacterium | reverse complement strand
CAATAGTTTCTTCTGGTGTTAGCTCTGAATGAACAGGTGTGGGTTGCCACTGTTCGTTTGCTAGGAAGCTGGCTGGCAGTAGAGCTTTGTCGTTATCGCCTGTGGCTGCATAGCTTATGGTAAGGGTTGTTTTTGCGCGGGTCATTGCCACGAAGAATAAACGGAGACGTTCATTAAATGAGTCACCGCTGGGGCTGATTGGTAAGTTTTCTGGGTAGCCAATTAATCGGGACTTGGTACGAACTTGTTCACCCCAAGAAGAGTCAACTGCGCCAACAATGTACACATGCTCAAATTCTAGCCCTTTTGATTTGTGTGCGGTCATTAAATGGACCGCCGATGGCATGTCGCTGGCATGCTTACGAACGCTAGTGATACTACTACCTAATTCGTGGTGTAGGTCGATAAATTCAATAAAATCACGCAGGAGTAGCTTTTGATCGGGGCGATACTCGCGTAGCTTCGAACGGATTGTGCGTAGCGCTTCGAGATGTTCAATATATGACTCAAGTAGCGTCGGTTCGGTTTGAGTAGTGGGTGCCGTAAAGAAGTAATTATAGAGCGGTGAAGTAAACTCCTCTGAGTCCAAGTTTGAATCTGGAACACCAAGAAGCACATCTATGATATGCTCAGCCGGTTGTTGATGTAGATTGGCTGAAACGTTTAGTAGCCAGCTGTGAATAGCGATAAACTCCGGCGAAACAGCCATTTGTTCCAGCCAGCCGCCCCGATTTTTGTACGCAGCCAAGCTTAGCTTCCAGGTAGTTTCTACGGGAATCCCCCATGATGGGTGTGCAAACAGCTGCGGTAGCAGCGCGTCAGCTGTCGCTATTTCTTGTTCTGAAATAGCACAGACAATGCGGGCTAGTAACACAAGTTGAATAATTACTTCCGATTCGAGCACGTTATCACGGCGCTCATAATTTACGTGAATTCCCTGTTCGGCAAAATACGGCAGCAGTGCAACAAGCTCATGATGCCGACGCGCCAGTACGGCGATTGAGTCGCCAGAAATTCCGCTATCAATCTGCTGCTTTATAGCCTGCACTGTCGCACGTCGTTCTTGCTCGAGTGAGGAGTACTCGAGGAGTGATACGTATGTGTCCTTGGCAGTCCGGTGAGCGGTGAGCGTTTTGTCAACCTCTTCGATATACTGCTCTAGCCGGCCTTCGCCGAGTGTAATAACGCTTCTGGCTTTTTCGAGTATAGAGTGAGTTGATCGATAATTGTCGGTGAGTGTAATAATTTTTGCAGTTTCGTATTGATCTCGAAAGCTAAGAATATTGCCCACTTCGGCACCCTGGAAGCTATAAATCGCCTGGTCGTCATCGCCGACTGCCATAATATTTGGCGCATCGCCAGTAGGCGTAGCGGTGAGGTTATGAAGAATGCGCGCCTGGGCGAGGTTCGTATCCTGAAACTCATCAACCATAATGTAAAGATACTTTTCTTGTAGGTTGTAGCGAAGCTCCGGGAATACTTCCATGGCATGGACAACCCGCAGTACCATATCATCAAAATCATATAGTTCAGCCTCTTGCATAGCCATGAGGTACTGGTAGTATATCAAGCTTACGGCCCGCAGCTTAGCCGATCGACGACGATCTTTGAAGACTAGTTTTCCATTGGCATCTTTTTCGAGATGGGTGTTCTTCCAGGTGGTGATCGGCTTCGTTGAGTCGGTATCGGTAGCGGCATCAACTGCATGAGCCATACTAAGCGCGAGTACATTCTGAAGTGGACTAATGCCTGGTGGCATGGCATTGGCAGGTAGTTCAGCTATTTGTGCAGCAATTGGGGTAAGTTGGTCGATGGTTTTACGTGAGATTCGATGAGAAAACACTTCGGCGAGCCGCGGCTCAATTGCATCGAGCACCGCGTCGTTTGCATCAATCAGCTGCAAGAGTTCTTCATTAGTGAGCCCACTTTTCTTGAGCTCCGAGATGACTGTGATTGTATCGCGTAGGTGTGTGTATTCGCCATTCATTTTGCTCGATAGTGGATTGGAAAAGTCGAGCGAATCGAATAGTGTTCGGAGTAGTTCGTAGGCGTTTAAATCTGAAGCTGGTCGGAAGTTGGCACCCTGATAAAAATATTCTCCATTATGATTAATTACTTCTGTTCCGAAGCTGTGAAACGTATGAATTGCAACCTTGTACGCGTCGCTGCCAATGATTTCGCTCAAACGTTTCCGCATGGCGGCGGCTCCACTCTCGGTAAATGTAAGGCACAAGATGTTCTCTGGCAGTGTATCGGTCGTTTTAAGAATATTGGCCGCGCGCATGCTGAGCAGCTCGGTTTTGCCTGTGCCAGGGCCGGCTACTACAAGGAGTGGTCCTTCAATGTGATCAACCGCCTGTTTTTGGCGGTCATTTAATTTTTTGTATCTACTTGTAAAGTCCACCCCCTTATTGTAGCAGTAAGTGGACAATGCCGCCCCTAGTGGTACAATGACATTATGAATGATAGTGTCTACGATGACATGGCGCTTGAGCAGATTGCTAAAAATAAATTCGGCATGAGTATTGATGTCGACCATGTGATTGTGCGTGGGGTGCCAGTGAGTCGGGTAGCGAACGCGACACTTTTTCTCACCACTAAAAAGCAGCTGTATCTATATGTATCGGGCAGTTCAAAACTTCTTCTGAGTGATATTCAGAAAATCGTGAGCCGTATGAACTTAAGCGCAGAGCTGTACTTGCCACCCAAAGGTCAGTCGAGTTACTTCGATGATATTGGACGAACTAAGTTCTTGAGCGTGTTTCCTGGCAGAACGAACCCTGGCCCGCAGGATTTACAGTATTACCGTACGCTAGCACCGTACAACCCGGCACTCGTACAGATTGCAGAAGTGCGCGGTGGTGAAATTAAGCAATTCGATACTGATGCAAAAACTGGTTGGCGGGTAGTTGCGAAGTTTGTATATAGGCGAATTAAAGCGATTTAAACGGACAGGTGGTTGAATCTGATGTAGTGATAGTGCCACCGTCACTCCTCATAACAATCCAATTGTTTTGTTGGTGCGACCAAAATGCGGTAAGAGAGGCGCTCCCGCCAGGTTCGGGTGATGGCATAGCGTATGTGCAGCTACCGCCTTCGCTGCGAGGGAAACTGTAACTTCGCGCACCGGTAGTGGCTGCATCTGACTTGGTGAGGTAGTATACATACCCTTTATTTAAATTTGAACCAAGGCAGTTAGTATGGCATATAACCAGTTTCACCTGATTCGTATTCAAAACATTGATGGGTATATTGAACACACTCGATACAGTTTGGTAGTTTATGGTTGACGGGTTGGTGTGGTCTGTTGAACTGCCGGTAGCAACACTTGGCACGGGATATTCACTGTTCTTCATGTAGTATCGTTCAGCAGCCGACTTAATCGTGGCTGCCAAACCTTGAGCTTGCCAGTCGCCAGCTTGTCGCTGACTCTGAATAGTTACAGCAGTCGCTAAGCTCGTAATTATACTAATAACAGCTACTACTATTAGAATTTCAACCACAGTAAAGCCACGCGTCATAGTCTAACTGTACTGCTCGCACATAAACTTCGTCAAGGGATGCTTATGCTTTTTTGTCTAGTACAACTAGGTGCTCAATGTGTGGCGTGCACGGAAAAAAGTTATAGCCTTTATGCGCGCGAATGCCATATACTTCAGCGAGTAGTTCCACATCACGGGCTTGAGTAACAGGGTTACAACTTAAATAGACAATCCGCCCAGGCGCTTGCTCAATGAGGCGATCAATAACGTGTTGGTGTAAGCCTGCTCTAGGAGGATCAAGAATGATAGTAGCATCAGTAGTAATGTGCTCAAGGGCGTCTTCGCTTGCGGCGTGGACGGCGTTAGCGGAGGATCCAAGCCTGGATATATTTTGATTCATTTCTCGGACGGCATTTTCATCGAGCTCTACCAACGTAACGTCGCTGCCGCCAATGGTTAAGCCGATTGTACCGACACCGCTGTACATATCAACTGTTTTACCTTCAGGCAGCCATTGCTTCATGTCAGAAAGAGCTTGTTCATATAGGGGGATATTTACTTGGAAGAAGCCTTCTGTGGCGTAGCGAAATGGAGTGCCGAGTATTGTATCTTCGAGTGTTACTTCGCCGAATGTTTTAAGCCGTTTTGTAATGCGGCTTGCCGGACTGCGAGGGTCGGAATAAATGAGCTCCCCGCCAGTTGCTGCTAGGCTCGCAACATCGGTTTCGGTGAGTAAGTTAGGTAGGTCGTCTTTTATGTAGAGCTGCCACACGCAATCACCCGCTTGATTAGAGCGAATAAGTAAAGTTTTAAGGGAGCGTCCTTCAATCGGTTTTGTCCGTAGTATGTCGCGAATTTGGACAGCGAGCCGATTAATGTTGTCGCTGGCAAGTGAGGTGCCTTCAACAGGAACTTTGCCTTTGCTGCCGCGGATGAAAAACGCTAGCTCAAGTTGTGACGTATCGGTATCCCAGTAGAAGCTAAATTCCACTTTGTTGCGGTAGCCATACCGTTGACCATTTGTTGCTACGTCTATGGCATCTGGTAGTACGATATTGTGTAGCTCAAATGCCTCCTCAATCAGCGCAGCTTTGTAGTGCGCCTCTGCTTCAGGTGACATAATCTGCCAGGGGCTGGTAGACAGGAAGCTGCTGGGGTCTTTAGGGGTGATACGTTTGTCAGATGGCAATAAAACCTCAACTACCCTACCTTCAACCAGCTTAGAGCGTTTCTTGGTGACTTGTACTCGAACGGTTTCGTCCGGTAGCCCACCCCATACG
>JALRDS010000008.1 GCA_023259925.1 Candidatus Saccharimonadia bacterium | reverse complement strand
CTGCTCGCCCATAGATTGGGAACATGCGTTATCATCTTCAAATCCATCGATACCAAGAGCTAGTTAAGACACTAGCCCCGCGTATTACCGACGGCTTTTTTTCTTATTTTGCCGTGCAGCTTTTTTCTTCTTGCGTGCAGCGTTTTTTACACGATTCGCATCGCCAGCTGATTTCGCCTTGGTTACTTTAAAATCGCCATCACGATTAGATTCACCGCTGTCAATTTCATTTACGCCGCGCTCAACAGCTCGTTCGGCCAGCTTAGTCAACTCAGTATCATGCTCGTGATCATGCGCAGTTATGGCATCATGTTTATGAACGTGCATAATGGCTCGTAATACCTCTTCTCGAAGCGTCGCCTGTAATCCATCAAACAACTTTTGTGATTCGCTACGATACTCGACCAATGGATCACGCTGTCCAACGCTACGCCAGTGAATACCATCGCGTAAATGCTGCATATTCTCCAGGTGCTGCATCCACAGTGTGTCGAGAACTTGAATGTACACATCTCGCTCAACTTTGCGAAGCATCTCAGCGTTAATTTCGTCTTCTTTCGCTTCATACACTTTTTTTGCAAGCGCCAGTGCAGCCTCGGTTCGTTGCTTATCATTCTTTATCTTGCCAACTTCAGCGACTTCTTTGTCGTCTACCGGGAAGACAGAGTTGAATTCTTCAGCGAACTTCGGGTTATTTTTTGACGGTAACAGCGTTAGGCTTTTTACCATCTCGCTCATCAAGCGTTCGATCTCCGGCTTTATGTCATCGCCCTCAAGAATCTTGCGACGCATTACGTATACCACTTTTCGGTGACGGTTAATTACGTTGTCGTATTGCACCACGTTCTTTCGTGTGTCGAAGTGATACCCTTCAACACGCTTTTGAGCCGCTTCAAGCGTTTTACTGACTGCTTTATTCTGAATTGGAGTATCTTCATCAACTCCTAGTCGGTTCATTAAGCCAGCAATACGTTCGCCCTGGAAGATACGCATCAAATCATCTTCAGTACTGACAAAGAACTGTGTTTCACCTGGGTCACCCTGACGGCCGCCACGACCACGTAGCTGATTGTCGATTCGACGCGATTCATGACGCTCACTACCAATCACTACAAGTCCGCCAAGCTCTTTTACACCCTCGCCTAGCTTAATGTCGGTACCACGACCGGCAATATTGGTAGCGAGTGTAATTGCGCCCTTTTCACCTGCTTTAGCTACAATCGCCGCCTCGCGCTCATTGTTTTTAGCATTCAATATTTCGTATGGAATCTTTTCTTTTTTCAAATATTCCGCGATTAGCTCGTTTTTGGCAATCGATGCCGACCCTACAAGTACTGGACGGCCAGCTTTGTGGTGTTCTTTAATAGCTTCTGCAACTGCCTTTAGCTTACCTTTTTCAGTTTTAAAGATAAGGTCTTCTTTATCTACACGGGCGATTGGACGGTTAGATGGAATTTGCACTACATCGAGGCTGTAAATTTGTTGAAACTCTTCTGCTTCAGTGAACGCGGTTCCGGTCATGCCGCTCAGTTTGTTGTACAGCCTAAAGTAATTTTGGAATGAAATTGTAGCAAGTGTCATGCTTTCAGACAGTACTGCTACGTTCTCCTTGGCTTCAATAGCCTGGTGTAGCCCTTCGTTATAGCGTCGACCTTGCATTAAGCGGCCGGTGTGCTCGTCAACAATCACCACCTCGCCCTGATTTGTCACTACATAGTCCTTATCGCGCTTAAACAGGGCCTGCGCCTTGAGCGCTTGATCCATGTGGTACACACTACGAACATACTCAGGCGTAAAGAGGTTCTTAATGCCAAGCATCTTTTGTACTTTCTCAACACCCGTATCGCTGAGTGACACACTTCGCCGCTTTTCGTCTAGAATATAGTCATCTTCAACTAGTTTCGCGGCAACTTTTGCAAACTGATAGTAGCTATCAGGGTTTTCAGCAGCAGGTGCGCTAATAATTAATGGCGTACGAGCTTCGTCAATCAGAATTGAGTCAACCTCGTCGACAATCGCAAAGTTGAGCTCACGCTGGCGAAGCAACTCAACATCATCAACCATGTTATCTCGCAGATAATCAAACCCGAACTCATTATTAGTTCCGTAGGTTACATCTGCTGCGTACGCCTCTTTACGCGTTGCCGGTCGGAGTTTTCGCATCTGTGGATCATCATGAGCCTCGTTGTCGTGCTTTGGATCAAAGATGAAACTGGCATCGTTAATAATGACACCGGTAGAAAGACCCAGGAAATGGTACAGTTCACCCATCCAGCTGGCGTCACGCTGCGCCAGATAGTCGTTTACCGTTACTACGTGTACACCCTTACCTTCAAGCGCGTTCAAATAGGTCGGCAAGGTTGCCACTAGCGTCTTACCTTCACCAGTCTTCATTTCAGCCACGTTCCCATCGTGGAGCGCCATACCACCGATGAGCTGCACGTCGAAATGACGCATCTTTAATACACGATCACTTGCTTCACGCACCAATGCAAATGCATCAGGAAGTATGTCATCAAGCGTAACCCCCTTTTTAGCGAGACGCTTCTTTAGAACATCAGTTTGCTTCGGTAATTCAGCTTTTTTAAACTTTTTATACGTGCCCTCGAGTGCGTTAACCGCAGCTACTTTCTTTTGATACCCCTTTAGAATGCGCTTTTGCGGATCACCGAACACCGTTGTCAATACAGCTTGCCTGGTAATTTTTGGCATTATTCCCTCATCTCTTCCTGCCGTTATCGGTTCAAAACTACCTGCTATTATACCCTGAAACTACCGTTCAGAAAACCCGTTAACGGTGTAATTTACGCTCCGAAAGATGAGTTGGTACAACGCAACCTTACTGTTCGCGCGCGTAGCTTCGTTTAAAGTGCGACAAGATTGCTCGCGTACGACCAGTTTGCACCAAATGTTTATCTTTATATTTTTTAAGTTGTTGAGCAATTTTAGCTTCAACAATGTCTACCGCAGCCATCATATTAACCGTAGAGTCTTTTGCAGTAAGCTGCTTTTCGGGTACATGCAAGATTACTTCTGCTTCGTATTTGTTGCCATGATCACGATTGACTTCCTTCAGCTTCACTTCTGCGGTGACACTTTTACGCGCATGCCGAGGCAAGAACCGATCAAGACTGCCAATCTTACGTGTCACGTAGCGCTTAGTGCGTTCGTCAACATCGTATTTAACCCCGGTTATTACGATTGATTGAATCATAGGTACCCTCCTTTTTAGGACGATTAGTACCTACTATTATAGCACTTCCCGATTGTTCAAATAAGGCATTAGCACTTTTGGTACGCGTAGCTTACCGTCCGTAGTTTGATAATGCTCTAATATCGTTACCAGTGAACGGGCCAGGCTAACTGCCGTGCCATTAAGTGTATGAAGCACTTCGATGCTTCCGTCCTTACGGCGAACTCGAATATTTAAATTGCGAGCTTGGAAGTCGGTACAGTTTGAACAACTGGTGAGTTCACGGTATTTTTCGTCAACAGGTGACCAGTATTCAATGTCATATTTTTTGGCAGCCGGAGCACCGAGGTCACCTGCTGCAATATTAATAACATGGTATGGAATGCCTAGCGACTGCCACAGCTCTTCTTCAATCGCCAGTATCGTATCGTGCATTTCTTTTGATTTTTCCGGCAAGGTAAACGCGTACATTTCAAGTTTATTGAACTGGTGTACGCGGAATAATCCCCGCGCATGCTTACCATAGGTACCTGCCTCTTTACGGTAGCTTGGACTATAGCCGACATACAGTTTTGGTAATTCGTCCTCATCAATAATTTCATCTGCGTGATAACCAGTAAGCGGTGCCTCGGCCGTACCAATCAGGCTGAGGTCTTGCCCTTCAATGAAGTATTGGTCCTCCTGATCGTTTGACCGCGGTGCAAACCCCGCACCTTCAGCAGTACGGCTATTTACTAGATGTGGCACAGTCATGTAGGTGAACCCTTTTTTGAGTACAAAATCGAGTGCATATTGATAAATGGCATTTTCTAAAAGCGCTAAATCTCCTTTTAGAAAATAGAACTTTGCTCCAGCTACCTTGGCACCACGTTCAAAATCAAGCCAGCCGCGTTCGGTTGCAAAATCTAAATGATCTTTTGCTCCCGTTGTACGTTCTCCAACTTGCTTTACTTCCACGCTGTCTTCTTCACCACCTAATGGGACGTCTTCAAAAATGATATTTGGAACTTGACTGAGCAGGTTCATAAACTCAGTATCTGCGGTGTATAAATAACTTTCGCGCTCAGCTAACTCAAGTTTTATTTGCTTCCCTTCGTCTATCACAGACTGCTCAGGCTTGCCGCCCTTCATGCGAGCGGCGTTCGCATTTCGCTTCTCGCGAAGGGTATCAACTTGCTGCTGTAACCCACGACGATCATCATCAAGCTGCAGCAAGGCTGCTATCGAAATATCGTAGCCTTTATCATTTGCTGCTTTCTGTACGACATCTGCGTTGTCGCGAATAAATCGAATATCTAACATACTGTCAGTATACCACTAACAGAGGCAAATCATCATACGCCCACGTGCGGTTGACGAACACTATCTCTTGCTTCTGCCACCATCATACCCAAAGCCTCCCCCTGAACGGGAGCAAAATCTGCCGGCACTTTAAAGTAAGTCAATAAGTCACCATCAGATACATAACAACTTTGATCACCAGATAACACCGCTAGTTCATTTGATAGTTGGTAGCCATACTGCCTGTTGCCGACTAATTCTGCTGCGATGAGCGCAGCATGTTGGTAGGCATTGTTCGTGTCAAAAAGAACCATCGAATGATAGTCATTGTCTTTTTGGTGCCACAAGACCCCGTACAGGCAATCGTTACTGCGATAAAACGGAATTTCAAAAAAGTGATCGAGCTGGCGACGCGCCTCTTTTGCTTTATAGAACCGAGTTGCTTTTTGTTCTACCGTTATGGCGTCAAAGTCTACTGGCCATTCAACCCCCGAATCGGGCAGCTCCAGCAAAGAAAACCGTTTCTTCATTGGAGACAATCCGCTGCTACCAGTATCGGGCGTATGCATTGGTAGCTTTTATACTACCAATGCAACCATTCGTCAACTACTCAGTTCGTAGAGCTTCAATTGGATCAAGCTTAGACGCTTTACGACTCGGGAAGATGCCAGCAAGTACAGCTACCACCATTAATCCGATGATAACAGAGGCGGCCTGCCATACATGGAATTCAAGTAATTGTGTTTTACCTAAGTCTAATGCATCCGTAATGTAAGGATTTGCTACCATACCCAGTACAACTGCAAACCCAGCCCCTATAGCACCACCCAAAAAGCCAATCCAGGCAGCTTCGTACCGAAAAAGCCGTCCAATATCACGGTTTCGCATCCCCAGTGCTTTCATGAGTCCAATTTGGCTCGTCCTTTCAAGCACCGAAATGTACTGTGTGTTAATGATGCCGAATATAGACGTTAAGATAGCAAGCGCCCCAAACCCGAGTAAAATACCCTGCAGTACATTTACAAATGTAAATATTGTACTCATTAGATCCTCAGCTGTATCAGCCATATATCCCTGATCTTTTAGTGTGGATTGTACAGCGCTCACCGCATCCTCGCTCGAAGTAATAACCGTTGCGCCCATGTACGCCTTTTCTAGTGGGGTTCCTTGCTCGCTATACTCATATACTGTTTTCGATGCGGGGCCATTTATTGTTAAATCACTTGAGCCACTAACTGCAAGATCCGACTTTTTACTTACAGCCGCTATGGTGAAGCTGAACAGCTTCTCTACGCCTAGCGGATTATCTACAGCTACCGCAATCGATTTTCCAATCGCCGATGATGCATCAGTAAACCCAAGCGGCTTTAGGTAATCTTCGCTCACAATAATTTCGTTATTAGCGAGGTCGTCGCCCGTACCAGCTGCATACTCAAGGGTAATCGACTCATCATACGTACTGAGCCCTGCTTGATATTTTTTTTGACCTTCGGCGGTTACATATTTAGCGTTTAAGTTATATATTGGGTCAACGCGTTCAACGTTTTTTATATTACTGATCGCTGCAATGTCAGCTTCTTTCATGAGGGTTAGCTGAAACCCTCCCCCGTAGCTTACGCTCGGAGCATCGCTATACTCCTGCACACCACCAGCGCCAGGCGCACCCGGAATGGAGCTGTCCTGTTTTGGCTGCACATATACCGCTCGAGGATTCGTATTTGCACTCACTAGCTCTTCCACAAAACTACGCCCACCCGAGCCAGCCGCTAAACTTAATGTGATAGTAAATGCACCAACGCCAATAGCAAGACTAGTTAGTAACGTCCGTATCTTGGCTTCACGGAGATTCCGTCCAGCACGCTTCACAGTATCTACAAATTTCATGCCGGCTCCCCTTCTTTGGCTTTACTTGAAGTATCGCCTAGTCCTTTGGCGTAGTCGATTGACTGAATTGTTCCATCTTTAATACGAATTTGCACGTCACACTTTGCTGCCAGCTCGTCATCGTGCGTCACAATCACCAATGTCACGCCACGTTCTTTATTTAAACCAAACAAAAGGTCTTCAATCTTAGCACCTGTCTGGCTATCTAGGTTACCCGTTGGCTCATCGGCAAAAATAATGCTAGGGTTGTTCACGATTGCTCGAGCAATTACCAACCGTTGACGTTGACCACCAGAGAGGTTACGCGCTTTGTTTTTGGCCTTGTCGCTGAGCTCTACCGATTCAAGCGCCTTCTGAATACGCTCTTTACGCTGAGATCGCGGCACGTGCGCGATTTCTAGCGGTAAGCTCACATTGTCTGCCACTGTCTCATTGCCCTCTAAAAAGAAACTTTGAAAGATGAACCCAATTTTCTCTGCACGAAAGGTATCAATTTGTTTTTGCTTTAATTCAAAAATATTCTGACCATCAATCAGCACGGAACCAGATTTCGGGTGATCGAGGCCGCTCATAATGTGCATTAGCGTACTTTTACCGCTCCCGCTCTTGCCAATCACCGCTACACTTCGTCCTTTATCGATGGCTAACGAAACGTCATCGAGTGCAATAAACTCATGCTGCTTTTTTCCATATGCTTTCGTAACATTGTTTACCTCAATCATCCTTCAACCACCTCTACCCCTCTCCAAAACGCAACATAATCTTTAAAGTCGCTCTTCGCGAGCTTCGTCGACCCCTCTTTAGGCTCAGGGTAATACCACGCGGCACCTTCGTTTTTCTCACCATCTACAACTATGTCGTAGTAGTGCGCCGTACCTTTCCATATACATTCAGTTTCTAGGCTGCTGTCAGAGAAATATTTCTCATGTAGTGAGTCTGGTGGAAAGTACCAGTTTCCCTCAATTTTGATTAACTCGTCGTCGGTTGCCTCAGCCACTACCGTATTATTCCAGACCGCTTTCATAACTATTTAAGCCTCGTCTTTCGCGGAAATTGGATGTGGGCCATGACCCCCCGCATTGATATCACTTAGCGTGAAGCCGTAGTCTTCGAGTGCCTGGACTGCTAAGTCTTTATCACCATGTTTATACTCGTGCGACGCCGCATCAAGAAACTCCCCAACTGTCGTAAAGAGTTGTCCATCAAGTTCGTATGCTTCTCCCATATTCCCTCCTTCTTCTTCTCTTTCCAGTATACAGTGTTCCTGCGCGGTGCAACTACCAACCGCCGCCGCCACCACCGCCGCCGCCACCACCAGAAGTACCTCCACCCGATGAGCCACCCGTGGAAGCTTCAGAAGGTGCCGAGTATGCAACACTTGATGAAAAGTTTGTTACAACGCCCGCGAATCCAGCAGAGCTCAGTCTCGTGGTGCCAGCATACCAATCCGGGCTCGATTCCGTCGCCTCATACAAATCCCCTATGCGCTTTGACCATTCTTTTTCCTGATGAAAAAGTACAGCATATGGCAACATGCGCTCATACAGCTTTAGCAGCTGGCCCGGCTGATTCGTATCAAACCCGCCTACTTTTTGCGCCCCTTCTGGGCTCTGCAGGAACTGCAGCCTCTCAGCCTCAGCAACATGAATATACATCTTCATCCCTTGTCCGTACCGATATAGCGCAAGCCCCTTGTCGGTCAGTGGGCGTAGTGTTGCTCCTAGAGAAAAAGCTACGAGCGATACAATAATCAAGATTGGGTTGAAAAACAACATACCCGCACCTAATAGCCACCAGCCAGTTGTCTTAAACCAGCTAGATTGCTCATTATTTTTTGCACGAAGCCCATACTGACCACGCTCTAAATCCTGCAACTTCTTAGTGTTATCAAGCATACTGCGCCTAACTGTAGGATTATTTTTTAAAGATGACAGCAAAAGTTGACGCCCAATCGTAGATATGTGTCCTTGGTATAAATCACTAAGTAGCTCCTTCTCCTCGGGCCGAAGATCAGCCCCAGATTTTGCTATTTCCATCGTATAGTCGGCTGGGATGAACATGGCTTTCTTTCGCGTCTCGTAAATCTTTACATAACCCCGCACTGCAAAATCAAGTAACTGGGCAGCAAAAGCTGTCTGCCGAGCCCCAACGATACTGGCTACAACAGCAAGGCTCGCATCCTTCGGAGGTAGATATTCAGGAACAATCGCACCCACTTCAGACGTCCTATTTGACCACCTGTGCCATCGTACGGCCAGCCAGACTCCTATTGCCATGCTCGCTGGCGCAAGCATAAGGTTGATTATTGTCCATGCGCCAATAATGTAATCTATAAATGGTCTTTTATATTGTTCAAAGGTGCCTGGATTGAAGCCTATTGCAACAGTAATATTCTCGCCAGGCTCAAGGCTGGTCGTTTCAGCAGTAAACGTATTTCCAGCCTGTGAAAGCGCACATGTTCCACTTTGCCCTGCCATCCCCTCATAGCATGCCGCGTTGCCATTCAACGTGGATGATAGTGTATTATCTACAGCCAACGATACACGAAGGCGGTCAATTGGTACACGCCACTCGGTTCCATTTGTATCCCAGTAAAATTCATCACTTCGAGTGTTACTAAACGACCGCGTCACATCTCGCTGAGTATATGTAATAACATACGTCTGCTCACCACGAACATACCTGTCCGCGTCACCAATCCGAACGACATAGTTATCATTGCTCGTGTAAGTGGTGTAGTTCCATGCTGAGCCATCATTTTTTTCAACCGATTCTATATTCAAATCTACTGGGTGTCGGTTGTAGGTAATCGGCAACACGCGCTCTATACCGTGGTTCTGGTTGTAATCAGGGAACCTAGCCGTAATTCGTTCAATAGTCTTAAGCGTTGATCTTCCCTCATCATCTAAGCCGAGTTCATATCGTATTTCATAATCTTCAATACGGAAGTTATTAACATTTGCTTGTGCCACATCGCCATGAGTAATAGCCAGCATACAAGCAAATATTGCCGCGACAATTCCCACCACTCCTTGTTTCATGGCTTTATTGTAGCAGTAAGCAGTAGTAGGATACTAGAGCTGAACGTCTGGGTAGATTGCCTTAGTGGTTTCGTCAATATCATGACGAAGTTGCGGGAACGGCACACCCTCACGAGCGGTCACACCCTCGAAGAACCAGAAATTACGTTCGCTGTTGCCCCAGCCACATGCTGGCGGCATACCGTATTCAAGCATTTCAACAAAATCAATATCCAGCATCATTGCTTCATCGTCACCGCTATTGCGCAAATTTTGTTGTTCCACAAAACGGTTCAGCTGATCAATCGGGTCATTCAATTCAGAAAATCCGTTCCCAAGTTCACTGCCAGCAATCACCGGATGGAATCGCTCAGTCACGCGTGGGTCGGTTGGGTGTGTCTTGGCAAGTGGACTAATCTCAACCGGTTCATGAATCATCCATACTGGTCCAGCAGTCGTTTTACGAATGAGTTTCCATACATTGTCGAGTGCACGGTTCACGTTTACCTCACCGTCAAGCTCAACACCCTCACGCTTCAAAATGTCTTTTAGCTGAGCAAGGTCGGGATTGAACACATCAACGTCGTACTTTTCTTTCATAATCTCAGCGTATTCAACGCGTGGCCAATCACCAGATAAATCAATCTCAAATCCGTTCACACTCTTGAATTTTAACGTACCCCATGTTTTTTCTGCCACGTATTTCATCATACGTTCATACAGTTTCATGCCATCTTCATAATCCTGAAATGCAGCATAGCTTTCCATCGCAATGTGTTCAGGAAGATGTTCGTCGCTATAGTTTTCGTTTCTGAAGCGTGGGCCAATATCAAATACTTTTTCAAATCCTGCACCAATTAACCGCTTGAGTGGAAGTTCGTGACTAATTCTCAAATAAAACTGCTGATCATCGAGTGCATCCATGTGAGTTACAAACGGGTTCGCATCCGCACCTCCAGTTGTATGTTCAAGTACAGGTACGTTTACCTCAACAAACCCCTCTTGTAGTAAAAACTCACGAGTTGCCTGCCAAAATATTGACCTACGAATAAAACGTTCACGCACCTCGGGGTTAACGTTCATATCAACATACCGACGGCGGAACCGCTCTTCTTTGTTTGTAAGTTCAGTCGGCATTGGCCGAAGTGCTTTTGTTAAAAGCCGTAATGTAACAGCTCCAACAGAAATTTCGCCGGTTTTTGTCTTCATCACTTCGCCAGATGCTTCAATAAAGTCACCTGTATCAAGCAGGTTAATATCTTTTATGCCCACAAACCCCTCAGCGGGACTTGTTGCTGACAATGTTTTATCTTGCAAAAACAACTGTACACTACCAGATTGGTCGGTAACGACAATAAAGGCTAATTTTCCAAACTTACGAATACTTGATATGCGGCCGGCTACCGTAACATTTTTTGATTCAAGTTCATCAAACTGATTAATAATATCAGCTACCTTATGCGATCTGTGAGACGTTGCCGGGTACGGATTAAACCCAAGCTCTTTTAGCTCTGCTAATTTACGGAGTCGTTCATTGCGATAATCGTGTAGTGTAGCCATCGCTCACTAGTATAGCGCACCTCTGTTAAAAGTGCGAATAAATAACGCTTGCTTTTTCAGTGTTTCGGGAGTTTAATATAAATAAGTTCATAATAAATACAAAAAGGTCACCAATATGAAACACGAGTACGCACCAAGGTCACACGATTCACTTAATCGGACCAGGCAGAAAAAACGTTTCATTGATTACTTAATTCACTTGGCAGCTGCTGAACCCGCCATTGACGTTTCCGAGCAAGCTGCCGAAATCGTCGAAGAGATCAAGGCCATACGCCAGCCAGTGCGTCAGCTACGCCAGCTAGAGGAGTTAGCCGCCCTCTCCGCCCATAACCCAGATGAGTTATCACTCTACCCATTCATGGATGATACAGCCGAGTATATTCTGAGTGAGATTCAGGATGCAACACCAGAACAGATTCAAAGCCTTCAGGGAATTTCTAGTGCCTGGGACGCTATTAAGGTTTGGAACGTTTCACGCAGCCCCAATACAGAAAAGCTCTGCGTACAAGTGTTAGACAATTTTAGGGGTGAGGCGCAACCCCGATTAGTCGAGGCATATGTGTACGCCCGTGATAATGGTAAAGATTTTAATCAGGCGCTCGACACTGTCAACGAACTTGCCAATACGGCTGCCTAGCTGATTTTTACAACCGTGTACTCGATGGCACCTTTAGGTGTTGAGACGGTCGCAGATTCACCTTCTTTTTTACCCATAAGCGCAACACCAATTGGTGACTCATTGCTAATTTTTCCCTCTATTGGGTTTGCTTCAACCGGGCCAACTACATGGTAATTCACCGTCTTTTCACCATTTTTTAGCTCTACCTTGCTGCCAATACCTACGGTCGACTTACGACTAGAAGTAATAAGTTCAGCGTTCATCAAGATATCCTCGATTTCAGCAATTCGGCTTTCTACAAGCCCCTGGTCTTCACGCGCAGCGTCATATTCAGCATTTTCACTTAAGTCACCGTAGTCACGAGCTTCGGCAATCTTGTCGGCAATTTCACCACGACGAGATTTTAGACGCTCAAGCTCTGCTTCAAGCTCTTTCTTGCCATCGGTCGTAATTTGATACATTTTTTTCATAGTATTTCTCCTTTTAGGAATGATTATTCGGAATAATTTTTATAAAATGGCGCCCCACACGGCAGGCACCACATTCGTTCGTTTCTTTGTAAATAAGTCGGCACACCTCTGTAATGGCGCTCGTCTTAATCACTCAATTATACCAGCGGCTTATTACACCGTCAATTACAGTACGCTAGCTAAATTGTGCAACAATACTCTCGGGTGCACACGTTGTAACTTCACCAGTCTGGCGGTTCACTACTTCGTACTCGCCGGCTTCCACGGTCCGATCACTCACTGTTAATCGATACGGTATGCCCATCAATTCAGCGTCAGCAAACTTGGCACCGGGCCGCTCATCTCTGTCATCATACAACACTTCAATACCAGCTGCCGTGAGCTCACTGTAGGCTTTTTCTGCTGCTTTGGTGCCGTTGTCGCCAATCGACACAAGATATACAGCAAATGGCGCGATTGCCTTCGGCCACACCAACCCCTTATCGTCGCTCATTTTCTCAGCAATAACCCCCATAGCTCGTGTAATACCTATACCGTAGCTTCCGATATACAGTGAATGCTGCTGCCCATCTTCACCGGTGTAGTACAGTCCCATTTCATCGGTCTTTTGTGAACCGAAGTTAAAAATATTCCCTACTTCTGCCGTTTTTACTTGCTCAAGCTCCTCGCGAGCGATGCCGAGTTCTTTCACCGCATCATCAATCACTTCTTCGTTTACTGCAATGTTCTTTTCACGGTGTAGGTAAATAACGTCTTCGCCCGCCTCGCAAATTGTCTGGAACTCATGACTAAATTTAGTAAACGCACCACCACTCGCAAATGTCACATATGTGTCATCGCCAATCCCTAATCGTTCGTATACCCGATTGTATGCAGCTATCGTCGCATCGTAGTACGAGGCTAAGTCTTCTGCGGTTGCATGAAAAGAATACATGTCTTTCATAACAAATTCGCGGCCGCGCATAATGCCACTTTTGGCACGAACTTCATTACGCATCTTCGTTTGGAATTGGTACAAGCTACTCGGAAGGTCTTTGTATGACTTCACATATTGCTTCATCATCTCAACAATTGGCTCTTCATGACTCCATCCAAGGCCAACTTCAGAATCGTCTTTGAGCTTTGTCTTAAACCAAATATCCACCGTTTCGTCGTCCCAGCGACCAGTCTTCTCCCAAATCTCTTTGCGTTGCAGTGATGTCATGATTAGCTCGCTACTATTAATCGCGTTCATTTCTTCACGAACAATCTGTTTAATTTTTTCAATCACTCTGATGCCGAGTGGCAGATACGCATATGCACCAGCCATCTCTTTGTAAACAAACCCCGCACGTATAAGTAACTGTGCGTTCTTGGCTACTTCGTCGGCCGGAGCGTTACGCAGTGTTTTTGTGAATAATGTTGAAACTCGCATATCTTTACTATCCTACCGTAGTTTTCATTAGCCAGCAACGTAAATAAACAAGAAGTAATAGGCAATGCCATTCTTGATTGCATGGAGTATCACCCCAGCCCATATACTGCCAGTGATTAAGCGTAGTACACCAGCCGCGATACCTAACGCAAATGTATCGGCCGCAGCCCCCCATTGAAATACTACTGCACCTTCTTCGCTAAATCCTATCAGGTGCATCAAGCCAAAAACTATCGCCACCAATAGTACCGCAGCAACGCTTCCAGTATGCTTAGCTACCCTGCCCTGGAAGAATCCTCTAAATAAAAATTCTTCTGCAATTGGTGCCAGTACCACCAGTGTGAAGAACGCCACAATATACTCAATACGCAAGTATAAATTGGTAAAGCTCTGTTGCTGACCAACGTCGGGGTCAATTACCTTTAGTAGGTCGGTGCCTATCCAAATAACAACACTTGCTAACACAAAGTACGGCAATACCGACAACACCCCTAGCCCTATATCCGACCAGGATGGAAGCCGCTCAATGCCCCACTGCTTTTTGTCGATAGACCTACGCCTCGAAATCATGAGTGAACCGCCTACTGCAATCAATATTCCCAGCGAGTACCCGAGTACCGCAGCAACCGTCGTTAGTACAGCAATGTTAGCTTGAACACCCAAGCTCAAAACAAGCAGCTGCCCCAAAATTTGGCCAACTACTAGGCTTACCACCACCCAAAGGGTAAGCCCGAGTGAAAATCCCGTTCTAACTAATAAGCTTGCCAACATCGGCAATCGTCACCAATACTATTAGCCCCATCAGTGCCACAAAGCCAACTGTTTGGATTTTTTCTTCACGCTCTTTTGTAAGTGGTTTTTTTAGCAGCTTAAATGCGGTCATAGTAAACCAACGGCCACCATCAAGCGCAGGAATCGGTAGTACGTTCATCACTGCTAAACTGAGTGAAATGATTGCCGTAAGTAACAGTAACGGCTTTATACCGGCTTGTTGCATCTGCGGGAAAATTACCCCAAGAATACCCACTGGTCCTGACACGCTATTCGAGGCATACGCCAGCGCTTCATCGCCAGACTCACGCGCCGCTTTATCAGCCGTAAACCTGCTGCCTATGCCTTCGCCCAGGCTTGCAGCAACCTTACCAAGTGCTGCAAATGTTTCACCTGTAAGCTGCACCGTAGTAACAGCACCAACTATTGGAGCCGACCAAGTAGCACGAATTTCACTTAGTTGCTGATTTGTCCCAACACCCAAGTAGCCTTTTTTATCTGAGTTCTCGTCTCGCAGCGTTACTGCTGTTGAGTTTTCTTGGCCATTTCGTGAGTATGTAATAGTAATTGTTTCACCCTTATTGCGCTCAGTGGCACTAGAAAGCTCTTCGGGTGATTGTACGTCTGTGTTATTGAGTAGCAGTACTTCGTCGCCAGATTGAAGCCCTGCCTTCTGGGCTGGCGAATCAGACTCAACAGCTACGATTGTTAATGGCTTTGTCACTAGTTGGGTGTCACCCGAAACGCTGAATTGATTTGGAAGAATTTTTGGCAAACCTACAAGCGCTAATACCGTAAACAGTACGATTGCCGCTATCCAGTTCATAACCACTCCAGCTAAAAGGATCTTCGTTTTTTGCCAATAGGTTGCTGCGCCGTAGTCACCTGGCTTTTCAGCTGCATCGTGTTCACCTTGCAACTTTACGAATCCTCCGAGTGGGAGCCAATTCACACTGTATAGAACGTTCTTACCGAGCACGCTCTGCTTTATTTTTTTACCCCATGCCCGCGGCGGAAACCCAATACCAAATTCCTCAACAACAACACCATTTCGTCGCGCGGCAATACCGTGCCCTAGCTCGTGAATCACCACCAGCAACACTAAAATAATGAGCCCAGTTAATATACCAATTAGTAACATTTATCCTCCAAATCGCCGGCCGCGTTGTTTATATTCTTCAAGTATATCGATTACGTCTTCCTTTGTCATGTCTGGCCAGTTTTTGTCTATAAATAGTAGTTCACTGTATGCAGCACGCCAAAGCATGAAGTTACTGAGTCGCTTTTCGCCACTGGTTCGCACAATTAAGTCGCACAGTGGAATGTCACTATCGTATAGATTATCGGTAATCATATCTACCGTCACGTCTTCGGCTACAGCGCCTTGTTTGATAATCTGGCGCACCGCTTCAACAACCTCGGTTTGACCGCCGTAGTTAAAACATAGAGCCAATGTGCCACCATCGTTGTTTTCTGTAGCTAACTCTGCATCGGCAATCGCTTTGAGAATTTTGCTACTTACACCCTCTTTTGATCCAAGCACTCGTAAGCGTACATTTTTTTCTTGCAATATGTGCAAATCAGCGGTAAAAATCTTCAATATGAGCCCCATCAAGCGCCCCACCTCATCTTCACTACGCTTCCAGTTTTCAGTACTGAATACGTAAGCGCTCACATACTTTACACCTTGTTCGAGCGTTTCTAGCAATACGTCCTGCAGTGCATTATACCCAGCCATGTGGCCCTCATACGCTGGCAGACCATGCTGTTTCGCCCAGCGTCGGTTGCCGTCAACAATAAAGCCAATGTGGCGTGGAATATCGCTCACAGGTAGTTACACCGTCATCACTTCGGCTTCTTTGGCCTTGGTGCGCTCGTCGATTTTAGCCTGATAGTCCGCCATCAGCTTATCGAATTCTTTTTCAACTGCCTTAACATCATCTTCTGATAGCTCTTTGGCATCTTTTTTACGTTTAGCGTCCTTCAAGCCATCTTGTCGAACTTGACGCAAAACAATTCGGCATTGTTCTACTTTATCGCCGAGTTGCTTCACCAATTCGCGGCGTCGCTCTTCTGTAAGTGCAGGAATAGGTACTCTAATTACGCGCCCGTCGTCACTTGGGTTCAAGCCAAGGCTTTGATCATCACGAATTGCAGCAGTAATCGCTGATATATTACTCGGATCAAATGGTGTAACAAGCAGCTGCTGCGCTTCAGGTGCAGTGATATTCGACACCTGGTTAAGCGGCATTTTGCTTCCATACACCTCCACCGTCACACCGCCAAGCATGTCTGGGTGTGCGCGGCCAGTTCGCACCTTTTTTAAATCATCTCCAAAATGTTCCAATGCCTGGTCCATTTTTTGTTCGTATTGCTTTGTATCAAACATTATAAAAACTCCTAAATTGATTCATTCCATTATAACGAATTTTACGAATCAGTACGAACTATTTAAGGGAGACGATAGTAACATTCTCTACCGCCGTCAAAGTTTTGCCCTCCATAGCTAGCTCCCAACGGCCCAATTGTCGGGCAATCGGCCTGCGAAGTAGCACCTATCGTAGCAACATAAATCCTTTCGTCACCGTCGGCTACCCGATAGTAAATTGCACCCCTTCGCTGATCTGTTCCACTGCGTATATTAACGTCACTAGGTTCTGCAGGCGGTGTAGTATACGGCGCCATTTCATTCAAGAATGCCGTTTGCACATACCAAGTACCGTTAGTATTTGTTCCCCAGCATCGTCCGTTATTTTTGCTTGAGTCACCTAAGTCACCATATGTCGTAACATTTCCCGTTCTTGCACCCAAGCATGAATTTACCACCGAAGGATAGGCGCCTTTTTCTGATTTATAAAATATTAAAGACTTTGCCCATGCGGCTACGGCTTGTGTGTTTTTTGTATTTTGTGCGCGTGTCTGAATCCCGTTGTATGCAACAATAGAAATCGAAGCCAAAATTGCAATCACAACAATCACAATTAAAAGCTCAACGATTGTAAAGCCTTGTTTGCCGTTTTTTTGTAAGAGCATAAGTATTATTACTATATCTTTACCTACATAACTAGTCAAATGTACGCAAATAATCACCTGGCACTAATTCCATTTTCATACCAACTTACCTATAATATGGCTATGCACATTCAAAGCATCTCAATGCAGAATGTTCGCTCCCACGAACTCACCACATATAACTTTGCCGATACAATCACGGTTATTTTAGGGCCAAACGGCACCGGTAAGACCACAATTCTTGAGGCTGTTTACCTTTTGCTGCGCGGCACCAGTTTTCGGGGTCGTGACCGCGATATGATTACCCATGCTCAAACTCGATCGCTCATGAAGCTTTCTATTGGCGACGTAGAGCGACGCGGCGAACTTCGCCTACAAGATAGCAGGGTTATTAAAGAGTTCCTTATAGATGACAAAAAGTCAGCTCGTGTTCCAGCACCAAAACGATACCCGATTGTACTATTCGAGCCAGATGAGCTGCGCCTACTTACCTCAACCCCGCAGCGACGGCGGGACTTTATAGATGGCATAATTGCCCGCTTGTCACCTACCTACTCTGCGGTACTGAGTCGCTACCAACGTGCCCTAACGCAGCGTAACGAGTTATTAAAACAATATGAACATATGACTCAAACTGACTGGGAGGCACATCTGTTTGTTTGGGACGTGAAGTTAAGCGAGCTTGGCGCTAGCATTGTAAAAGCAAGATTAAACTTCTTAGAACACAGTAATCAGCATTTATCACGTATTTATTCAAACATGGCAAGTGCTCAACACGTTGTCACAGCTAAATACATGGGTCAGCTTACAGTTGTCACAGACAACTTACAACAATTATTGCTTGATCGCCTACAAGCGCAGCGCGCTAACGACGCGCTTCGTGGCTACACAAGCATTGGTCCTCATCGCGATGACATTACTGTTTTTCTCAATGGTCATCCCGCCAGCGAGGCAGCCTCGCGTGGTGAATTACGCACCATTATGCTTGCATTTAAGTTACTCGAGGTAGAGCTTCAGGCACACCACACTGGGTTAAAGCCGCTTATCTTGCTTGATGACGTATTCTCCGAACTTGATACCACGCGCGAACAACAGTTAATGCGTTCACTCAATGGTTACCAAACGCTCATTACGGCAACTGATCTACGCAAAGACTTAACTCACGGTGCGACAATAATTAATCTAGGTTAGTTTGTCCAACTTGCCCAGGTTGTAGATTGAAGCCCATTTTGACTAGGGTTTGTACTCGATAATCCGACTTGACTACACACACCCCACCCGTACGTGCCAGCGGTAGACTGCACTACACCGCTTTGCGCTTTATAATACGCACCAGACTTAGAGTTAGCTAATAATATGTAGTCGTCAGTAGATGAATTGTAGCAATATCGTACATTATAGTTTTGCGCATCAAGTCCGTACGACCCCTTGGAGAACTTAAACCCCATAGCACTCGTGAGTACTCCAGGGTATCTACCTATGTCAGCTTTTTGAGTTTCCATCTGCTTGGCAAATGTACCAAGATCTGCCTGCACGGCAGAATCGTTAGCCCTACTTTGGATGCCGGTATAGGCTACGATACTAATAGACGCAAGAATCGCAATCACAACAATTACAATTAGTAGTTCAACAATGGTGAATCCATTTTTGATACTCATAGTGCTTACGATTTTAACATAAAAATAACCCGGCTTATAGCCGGGTTATTTATTGAACAGATTTTTTACTCTGTTACGCCAAGCTCAATCCGCTTGAATTGTGAAACACGAATATTTTCACCACGGCGAGCAACTTCTTCTTTAATGAACTCACCCACAGTTTTACTATCATCTAAAATGTAGCTTTGTTCAGCTAATACTTGCTCAGCAAAGTGCTTCTTTAGCTGACCCTCTACAATCTTCTCGGCCATTTCAGCGGGCTTGCCATTTAGGCTATCGCTAGCAAGTAGCTCTTGCTTCTTAGCTTCAAGTGCTTCAGCTGGCACATCTTCCATAGTTGGGTACTTTGGGTTCATGGCAGCAATTTGCATAGCAATTTGGTGTGCAAATTCTTTGAATTCAGGTAGGCGCGCCACAAAGTCTGTTTCACAGTTTACCTCTACTACAACGCCAATGCGGTTTGAGTGTACGTAGCTTTCAATCAGGCCTTCGCGAGTTTCACGGTCGCCCTTTTTCTCAGCCTTAGTTAGGCCCTTCTTGCGAAGCGCTTCAAGCGCCTTATCAAAATCACCTTCAGCTTCTACTAGCGCTTTTTTCGCGTCAGTTAGGCCAAGCCCGGTTAATTCTTTTAGCTTCTTGATGTCATCAATGCTAATTGCCATAAATTATTTTGCCTCCCCTTCTTTTACTGCTGCAACAATGTAGTCGAGCAGTAGTTGAGTACCCTTAATCGCATCGTCGTTACCTGGAATCACGTAGTCAACAGCAGTTGGATCTGCGTTTGTATCAACCACACCAACAACCGGTACGTTTAGGTTACGTGCTTCGCGAATTGCACCAGCATCAGCAATTGTATCAACTACAACTACTGCACCGGGCGCACCGCTTAAGTCTTTAATACCACCGTACTTGGTGTTAAGAACGTCAATTTCTTCCTGGAATCGTTGCACCTCAAGCTTGTTGTAGCGCTTTTCTAGGTCACCACTTGCCATGCGGCGCTCAAGATCATGCAACTTCTTGATTTGGCTAGTCATAGTAGCAGTGTTAGTTAGCATACCGCCAATCCAACGCTCGGTAACAAATGGTTGGTTAGCAGATTCAGCAGCAGCCTTTACAATGTCCTTGTGCTGCTTTTTTGTACCAACAAATAGTACTTTTTTACCACTTGCAATTGTTTTTGTAATAAACGGCAATGCAGCCTCTAGACCCTCTGCGGTTTTTACAAGGTCAATAATGTGCGTTTCTTGACGTTTTGAGTGAATGTACGGCGCCATTTTAGGGTGCCAACGGCTCGTTTTGTGTCCAAAGTGAACACCAGCTTCGAGCAAAGCTTTAATATCGACAGTTACTGCCATTGCTTTGTACTCCTTGTACCTCACCGGGAATACCTGAATGTTCAGGAGCAATATTCACCGGTTGTGTCATTAATTATGTTACGCAGTTAATTATACTGTAGAATACCCGAAAAGACAAGACCGCTACCAGTCTTTTCCACCTGGTGACCAATAGCCCCAGCCGCGCTTAACAGTAGCACCCCAGCGAGGCGAGCTAGGCGGACCCGGATCTTGTAGCTCTGGCTCGATGGCGGCGATTTCGAAT
>JALRDS010000077.1 GCA_023259925.1 Candidatus Saccharimonadia bacterium | reverse complement strand
TGACCCAACGCACCAAGCGGCCCTGTTGCTTCTTCAGTTGGATATTCAGCAAAACTAACTTGTAGATCTTTCGCTATTTCACGGTTCACTATTTCCTCAACTTGATCAAGCTGTTCTCGAGAAACTTTAGTGTCATGACTGAAGTCAAAGCGTAGCCGTTCTTCAGTAATATTACTCCCACGCTGCACCACATGGTCGCCTAATACATCACGAAGTGCCTGATACATCAGGTGTGTCGCTGTATGATACTTCTTGTGTTGTAAGGTCTGGCCGCCTAACCCGCCCTTGAACGTACCCTTAGCGGCCGTTTGAGATCGCGCACGTTGTTCTTGCATCTTATCGTCAAACTGCTGACGCCAATCGCTTGGAAGTGTAAAGCCCTGTTTCACCGCTTCTTCGGTTGATAACTCTACAGGAAATCCATATGTATCATACAGCGTAAATAGACTCGCGCCGTCGATACCCGAGTCTGCGAGCTTCTGCAGCTCTCTCAGTCCCTTACGAAGCGTCTGACGAAAGGCTTTTTCTTCTTTCACTAGCACTGCTACAACGTCATCTCTTTTTTCGGCTACTTCCGGGAAGTCGCCTACGTATAAATCAGCGATTACCGGCACAATTTCTTGCATAAAGTTCTGCTCGATACCTAAATCAAAGCTATAGCGAATAGCGCGTCGCAAGAGTCGGCGCATTACGTAGCCTTGCTGCTTGTTACTCGGCACACAACCATCAACTGCCATAAACGTGGCCGCTCGTAAGTGGTCGGCGATTACGCGCATACTTTCAGTATGACTATCGTAGTCTTTGCTACTTAGCACTTGGAGTTTTTCAATAATTGGCCACATCAAGCTTATCTTGAATACATCTGGATCGTTCAGCTTCGCAGCAGCAATTCGCTCTAAGCCAGAACCGTGGTCAACATTTGGTTTTTCAAGTTTTTCGAACTGCCCTTCGGCCACTTTCTTATAGGCCATGAACACATTGTTGCCAATTTCCATAAACCGGCCACAGTCGCAGTTAGGGTGACAATACTCACCGAACTCCGAGTTATGTGGAATATCAAATTCATAGAACATTTCACTGTCTGGGCCACACGGATCACCAATTGGTGTGTTAGCTTCATTGCCGTTTCGGCTCCACCAGTTTTTACTGCCGTCATAGTAGAAAATGCGCTCGCCTTCTTTCATCCCCCGTGCGTAGCCGGCTTCTTCAGAGCCAATATCCGCTTGCCCGTTCGATAAACCCTTTTGAGCGAATAATGCCGACCATACATCGGCCGCTTCAGTATCTTTCGGAATTCCGAATTGTTCGTTGCCGCTATAACATGTCACGTACAATTTACTTACGTCGAGCTCAACAACCTCAGTCAAAAACTCCCACATCCACTGGATTTGCTGCTCCTTAAAATAGTCGCCCAAACTCCAGTTACCAAGCATTTCGAAAAACGTCGTGTGCCGATTGTCGCCAATATCTTCAATATCCTGCGCACGTAGGCATGTTTGTGAATCAACTAATTTGTTACCCTCTTGGTGAGGCTGACCAAGTAAGTAAGGGATAATGGGCTGCATTCCACTGCCAGTAAACAGCGTTGTTGGGTCGTCGGTTAAAATAAGTGGCGCTCGTGCAATAACAGCATGCCCACGTTCTTCGAAGAATTTTATATAGGCATTACGAATTTCTTGGGTGTTCATATCTGTTAATTATAGCAAACCGATGCCCATTCGTCTCACAAAATAGATGAGCGAGTCATAACTTTAGCCTATGCACCGCTCGGCGGAGATTCATCACATGGAGTTGACGTCGTTGCCGTGATGTTTGATGTGGTATATGAATGCTTATAGATATCTTGGTTTATAT
>JALRDS010000066.1 GCA_023259925.1 Candidatus Saccharimonadia bacterium | reverse complement strand
TGGAGTTCATATTCTTTAGCGAGGTCCTCTCGGCCCATGTCGCGGAATTCCTCAGCGGCATCTTTTGAGCCGTACTTAGCAGACATGGTGCGGAATTTAATTAAACGAATTGGTTTTGAAAACTGGCTGAGGCGGTTCGATAGGTAGAAGGCAGGGCCGGGGTTAAAGATTTTCTGCAATAGGATGAGCAGCACGAACACGGGGGTTAGTATGACTAGGAGTATGAATGATACAAATGTATCAAAGATACGCTTCGTAATGGCACCCCAGCCGATAAGGGGGGTTTGAGATACTGAGATCATTGGGTAGCCTAAAAAAACATCGACGGTGTTTTTGCCACTGTAAAACTCAGCCTCACCTGGGATGAAATTATAGTTAATATGCTTCACCTGCGCTGCGCTCATAATGCGCTGGTTTCGCTCACTTGAATCGTACAAGTCGGTTTGAATGATGGTGGTGACGTTGAGCCGATCGATTGCAGTGAGTGCCTCATCGGTGTTCGTGAACTGTTCAACCGTGAGCTGCTTTGGCACTAATTTAGCGGGGCAGTTCATTGCAACCACTCGGTAACCACTTTTTGTCGTTTGGGCGAGCTCGCGTGCGATATCTTTTGTGGCGCCCGAGTTACCAATAATGAGTACACGGCTAACACCGCGACCAAACCGAAACGCCAGAGTGCGTAAGGCGCGCATAAGTTCGCGTTCTAGAATGAGTAATAAGAATGACCCGGCTAGTGCGTAGGCTGCCACCAGTCGTGCCGGGAAGACACGTTCGCCAGAAAGGTATTCCCAGCCAATAACCAGTAATATACCAATTAGTGAACCGATTGCTACTTTGGTCCACTCTACGAGGCGTCGATTGTAGGTAGTGCTGCTATATAGCCCCAGTGATGCAAAGGTGATGATCCAAAACGGCAGAATGGCAAGAAAGGTAAGCAAGTAGGTTTGTGCGTAGACGGGTACGAGTAGTGGCCTGGGGTCATTTTGCACGCGAAGTACGTAGGCAATAGTAAATGCCAGCACCAGCACTGCCACATCGGCAAATAAGAGAAGAAGGCTATAAAATTTTGTATTACGGCTTGGCATAATGGTTCCCTAAAAGTATAGCATTTTCGGCTATACTAAAGGGAATGAAGTCTTTGTCACTTATGGGAGTATATAGCGGTGGACTGTTGGCTATACTGCTGTTGATTGTGGTGCATGCGCCATTGGTGGTATGGCTCGGAACGCTACTCCCTGAGCAGTCATTAGTATTGAAAGCCTGGAAAGAACTACTACTTGCTGTGCTTTCGATTATTGCAGTAGTGTTGGTGTCGCGTCGTAAGCTATGGCCGAAAGTACTAGGGAATGTGGGTATTCAGCTGAGCCTGTTATATATCGTAATTCATTTAGCACTCGCGGCTTTGTTGGGTGGTGAGCTGCCATCGATCGTATCGGGCTTGATGATTGATCTGCGATTTATTGTGATGTTTGTATTGATGTATACGTTGGTTTTGATGCAACCAGCAATTTTTCCAAAAGTGCTAAAAATTTCAGCTATCGGGGCAATAATCGTTCTAGCGTTTGGCTTGTTGCAAATAACCGTACTACCAGATAATATTTTGTCGTCGATTGGGTATTCAAAAGATACGATCGCACCATTTATTACTATCGATCAAAACCCTGACTTTGTACGCATTAATAGTACGCTCCGGGGGCCGAATTCATTGGGTGCGTTATTGGTTGTGTATGGTGCAGTCGCGCTGGCTTTTTTGCTACGAAGTAAAAACGTGCGTGAACGCACGCTGAGTGTATTATCTGGCGCAGCCAGCGTTGCGGTGTTGTTTGCTACATATTCACGCAGTGCATACTTGGCGGCGGTACTGGCAGCGGGGACTGTACTGGTTGTAGCAAGTAAAATCAGCAAACGGCTGTTGATAGTCGGTGGGTTATTCGTAGTTTGGATTGCAGTGTTAATACTTTTGAGTGTGCAATCGGACTGGGTGTCGAATGTAATATTCCACGAAGACCCCGAATCAACGGTAGTGACTAAGTCGAACGATGAGCACATACGATCACTGAAGGTTGGGTTTGAACGGATGATGACAGAGCCATTAGGTAGAGGGGTGGGATCAACAGGGTCAGCCTCGCTATACGACAGTGATGGCACGAATAATATTATTATTGAGAACCATTACTTCTTTATTGCGCATGAAGCCGGGTGGATAGGTTTGGCGACATTCGTGACACTTTTTGTGTATTTGCTACGCCAATTGTACATGCGACGAACGCAGTGGCTGGCGCTAGGCCTATTTGCTGGCGGCATAGGACTAGCTGTGATTGGTCTACTGCTGCCTGTGTGGGCTGATGATACCGTATCGATAATATGGTGGGGGCTCGTTGGCGCGGTGGTTGCACTCCCGGCGCGGCCCAAGGTAAAAGCCCGTTTGTAAAACGCTATTGCTTCTGGTGTAATACTGGCGTATCATTACCGTATACATTGTAGAAAATAAAGAGGTACTACGTTTACGGTAAAGCACCGTTTGTAGAAAAAACATATGCCAGTAGCAAAAACAGCACCAAGCAGGCGGGCGACCATTCAAGATATAAAAGCGTATCGGCGTGTTGTGGTGCCTGATCGAACTATGCGACAAACTGGCGCTGTGTCACCAATTATTAATGCACCGGCTAAAGCGAACCCGACCGTTGCTACCGCAAAAAAGCCAAAGCAGTCACATCAGCCAGTCACGTCGCACGCGGTGCACAAAAAGAAGCAGGTGGTGCAGCGAATGCAACACAATCGGCTACTTGCCCCAAAGCCAAAGCCGAGTGCTGCCGTCGCTATGTCGCGGCTACTTGATCGCCATAACGATTTACCGAACCAGCTCGCACGTACGGCTGGTCGATCCCACTTACTCATGCAAGCATTGGAACTGGAGCGCCGCAACAATAAATGGCATCGCCGTTTATTTGCGGGCCTTGCTGGCTAGGTGACAGGTAGTACCATAAGTGTATTGGTATAATAAAAAGATATGCAAAAAGAGCGTGCCAGTAAAAAACAGCAAGAACTACTTAGTTTTGTTGATGGCTTTATAAAAGGTAACGGCTACGGCCCCAGCTACCGCGAAATAATGCGCGCACTTGGCTATAAATCGGTATCGACGGTGGCAATTCATATTGATGGATTGATTGCGAAAGGCTATCTGGCGCGGCGCGATAATTCTGCACGATCGCTTGAAGTCGTGACAACAAAAAGCACGAATGACTCAACTGCAAACCATGTAAGCAACGAGCTGCAGGCCCGTATTCGAGCAGTGCCACTAACCGATGAGCAAACGAAAACAGTAAAAGAGGCGTTGGAGCTACTTGGCTACGAAGATGTAGCATCGTCGCTTCGGTATAAGAGTGATGAAACAGCTAAATCGAATTCTTCAAGCCACTAAACGCTTAGTGGCTACACATAGAACAATTTTCGCATGGAGCGGGGCTGGAATAGTAGCCTTGCTAATGACTATACAGTTTATTTACCCAAGTAGTCATTTGCCACTGTTTGCCAAGGTGGATAGCGTTGCGCTTGGTGGCTGGTCGAAAGCTGACGCTATAGAGAGATTAAATGCATTATCGCGTGAGCAGCGGGTAACTGTACAGCTTGGCGAAAGCAAAACCAATGAGCTTACCGTAAAAGCGGATGATATTGGAATCACTGTGTCGCACGCGGAGCGAATTAATAATAGCAGCTACCCATGGTATTTACGTATCATCCCGTCGTCGTTATTTTGGTTTGGTCCATTTCAGTCTGAAAAGCCCGCTACAGTTACAACCAATGAAGCCAAAGCGATAAGTTTTATAACCAAGCAGCTCGGTAAGTCATGTAAGATTGCCCCTAAAAACGCATCTTTAAAACTTTCTGGTAGTCGACTGGTGGTTGTACCTGGCGAAAACGGAGGAAGCTGCGAGCAAGACGATGCACTTAGTAGATTACTTGCCGTTAAGCCTGCAATTAACCAACGGGCGGCGGTAACGATTCCTGTAGAGGTATTAAAGCCAGCTGTAGGTGATGCTGCTGCTGAATCACTTGCCAGGGAATTAAACAATGCAACCGAGCGTGGCGTGGAGATTGCTGGGGTAGCCAATGAATCTGTGGATGTTTCTCAAAAAGAGATACTTGGCTGGCTTACGTTCACTACGGAGGGTAGTTCGCTCCAATATTCAATCGATAGCTCAAAAGCAAAGCCCTTTTTCGACAAATTTGTTACACCAAAGGTGGCAAAGCCAGCCGGTATTACCAGGGTGTCAACGCTTGATTTTACTGAAACGTCACGGGTAAGCGGTGCTAATGGTCAAACGCTTGATTTAAACGCTACAGTAACGACGGTGAAGGCGGTGCTTGAGTCGAAGCAAGCGCAGGCAAAAGTGGTAGTCGCACCACTAGCGCCAAAAGTCGAATATACCCGCAGTTATACCAAAACCAGCACTGGTATCGCGGCCACATTAGAGCATTTTGCTAAAGATACTCCCGGTAGTTATGGCGTGTCATTTAACGAAATTGGTGGCCGTGGGCTGAGCGCTAACTACAATAGTTCAGAATCCTTTATTACAGCGAGCACCTACAAGTTATTTGTTGCCTATAGTGTGTTAAAGCGTATCGATGCAGGCAAGTGGAAATTAACCGACGAAGTGACTGGCGGGAAAGATGTAAGCACGTGCTTCGATGACATGATTGTAAAAAGTGATAATCCATGTGCCGAGGCGATGTATAAAAAGATTGGCTACCAGACGGTAATCAATGAAGCGCGAGCGTTAGGGCTTTCTAACACTTCATTAGCGAGCGACGGACAGCGAACAAGTGCAGGTGATTTGGCGCTATATTTAAATAAGCTAGAATCCAAGCAAATTGGGCTAACAGAAGAAAGCCGAACCCGGTTACTAAGTGCCATGAAGCGTAATGTTTACCGCTCGGGTATACCAGCTGGCGCCAGCGGTTCGGTTGCCGATAAGGTGGGCTTTTTGTACGGCCTTCTCCACGATGCGTCGATTGTATATTCACCAAAAGGCACCTACGTGCTGGTTGTTATGACAGACGGTAGTACATGGGGTAACATTGCCGAGCTTACTCGTAAAATCGAAGCGCTGCGATAATCTTGACTACCCCTATAAAAATCAGTATACTGCTGTATTAGGTATTCCGGCGTAGCTCAGTGGTAGAGCGGGTCGCTGTTAACGATTAGGTCGCTGGTTCGAGCCCAGCCGCCGGAGCCAAGATGAATTTTCACTACAAAGAACCATCGTTTCGAATGGTTCTTTTAGTTTCCACCTCAGTTGATCGCCATCTAATGAAAAGTTCGAAAGTACAATTTGAAGAAGTGACCGCTTTTGCTCTATATTCGCTTTTTGGAACAACTTAGGAGCACTCTTGGCTAGGTTTAACAGATGAAATACTGTACCAAAGTACTCATCGTCTACCAGTTCGATATTATCTCTCTGTCTTTGAAGCTTCTTCTGATTTTCGCGGTATTCCTCGGACTTACGTTGGTATAGTTCTTCTGTAATTTTGTCGTCTAAGTAATCCTCGTAAACTCTATCAATGCGGTTTTGAAATTTAGTGATCTCCGATTCGATGGATGACAATGTTTGCTCTCGGTATCGCTTCTTGTCTTCGTGGGTTTGCCTTAAGACTGAACTTACTTCTTGATACGCATCCTCAGGAATCTTGATAGCTTCAAAGATCTTCATGACCTGTTTAGTAATTAGCTCTTCGCTTACATACTTGTAGTCGTGCTTGAATCTAGATTGGGTACAGTGACCGTAGACGTACTTTTGTTTCTTCTTTTCGAATGTTACCCTGCATCCGCAAGTCTCGCATTTCAGTAAGCCACGATAGACATATGGCAATCCGCCCCATCTCTTCGGTTCAACTTTGTAGCCGTCTTGAATAGCCCTAACTCGCTCAAATAGCTCGAATGTTACGAGTGGCTCATATTTATGCGGATACAGTGAACCTTTAACGCGCATCTCACCATAGTAAAAAGGATTCTTTAGTGTTTGATCTACCTTGCTTTGGCCAATCTTGATTCCATACTCTTTACGCATCTGCTCGGCGATTATCCTAATCGATGTATTGCCTTCTGCGTATCTTGCGAATATTTGTCGGACAACTTCGGCAGGATAGGGATCAACCTCGATCCACTTTTTTCCGTTCGGTAAGATAGTATTTTTATACCCAAGCGGTGCCATACCAATCCATTCACCATCACGCAGCTTTTGTTCGAATCTGCGGCGTACGTTATCACTAATTGCATCAGAATAGTATTGGGCAACCACAACGCCCATGCCGAGCCTTAAAAGGTCTGTAGCAGGTGAATCACGATGTATAAATAAGTTATCGGACGGGAAGTGAAGTTCGATTTTCCCAGACTTGCGTAGGTCATCGAGAATTCTCACTTCTTGCGAACTTGAATCGCGAGTGTAGCGATCGATCTTATCAAAGACAACTACGGCAATTTCACCGTGAAGAGTAATCTTCTTCACGAGTTCAGAAAACGCAGAGCGGTTTCCTTTGTAAGCACTTTCTCGAATCTCGGTTAGCTCGTACTCATATCCGCGACGCTTCGCGTATTCTGTCAATCGAAAAGCCTGTGCTGGAAGTGCATCTTTTTGATCGTCGGTTGATACTCGTGCTACCAAGAATGCTTTCATTTCTGCTCCTACTTAAATGGACGGTTGTGGCTTATCCAGTCCAGACATCCAAACAGATGCTTTTCTAGCACAACCGCCCATTAAAGGCAGAAAATAAAATATCTGTCTGGACGATTGTTGGTACTGGATAAGCATCTTAATTATACCCCATTTTCTTTCTTGCTTCTTTGAACTTCTCGTATCCACTCATGGTTTCTTTTTCTTTGTTTTGCTGTTTATTGGTACCTAATTCTTGCAGTGGGTCTGTATGAGAAATTTGGGTAGGGACTACTGCACTTTTTTGGGTGGGGGTATGGTCAGAAATTGCGTATGCCTGAATCTTGGATACCCATCCAGTAATGTCGTATATATTTGCTTCACCTGTGCGGTAGATGCGACGAATCAAACGCTTCTTTTCCATTCTAAGAAACGCCGAGCGAACTGTTTTAGGGTGTGCTCCGATTGCGAGTGAAATTGTAGAGACTGCATGATAGTCTTCCGGCGGAAAGGTTAGAAGGTAGGTAAGAATCGTGAAGTCTATTGGTTTTGTGCCGATCTCTTTCATATGGCGCACAGCAATATTTGGAATTTGAGTAAAACCAAAATTGCGCACGGTGACACCGAACCTCTCCTCGAATGAAAGTTGTCTATGAATCAAAGTGAAACTACACGCTGAATAACTCGTATTTTAGTATTTCCATTAGAACTTCTTGTTCAATTGCATCACCAAACGCATGATTAATCGGGTAACATACATCGATATTCTTTTTTCTAGGATAAACAAGTCGGATACCGCCGCCAAAACGCGTATACACAGCAACTGAGTTGATGTAAAGTTTTTCAAATAAGACAAAACTTACAAAGGCAATGTGCCCATTCTTTGGTTTGATTGGGACTATATTGATCTCGGAAATATAGTTAGTCATCAGCACTCCTTTCTATTTCAGCAAGAAGTTGAAAGAAACTAACTAGAGTTTTTATTGCTTCTTCATCACATCTTGAATCCATGCTTATAGATAAGCAGACGAAGCAGTTCACAATATTGTGAGATTATTTAAAGGCTATTTTTGAAAAATAGAAACTTTTCTTCGTGACAACAAGGACGTCATTAGTACTAAGAAAGCTATCAAGTTTCTTCTGTACTCTAGCGGCTGCATCAAAAACTTTATCGGCCGTTTCCATACCATCGCCAGACTTTTCGAATTTCTTCGCCTCTTCGCTACATTGAAAGATTTTCTTCTTAGGTTTGCCGGTCGATTTAGTGAAAAGTATAGACATTAATGTTGCTTCGTTTTTTGTGAACTCAAGCTTGCGTCTTGTCTCTGTCCATAGGGTGTTTGTTCTATGATCGTATTCGAGTTCTAGAGGCAAGTTCGGTATCCGAGTAATATGTGAGATCGCGTCCTCAAGACTGGCAACAAAATGAGATAGCTTATTTAGTGTACGTTCCACAGATTCCAGACGCTCGTCTAAATGGTGCTGATGGTTCCAATAGTCTCTTTCGAATCTATTTATTTCATCTTCACCGCCCATATCAATCAGAGGGTTATCATTTGATTTATTTTTCATCACGTTTTCCTATGTCTCATTATATGTTGTTTTTGTTATCATAAAGAGGTCTGGATCAATACAAGTTTGTTAAGCAAACCAATTATTTCGATTGGTTGTACCCAAAAAGGGGCAACTTCTCGAAAGCCAAGGGTACAACCTTGTGTTGGTCCAGACAACCTAGAGAGGTTGTCCTTTTTTATTTCAGCAAAGGAGGTGTCGCGTGCTGAAGGGCTTATTGATTGGTTTTGGTGTACTGGTTGTTGTGGGGATTCTATTTATGTTTCCGGGTGATGCTATGAGCTCCGATGATATGCAGGAGTATACGCTTAGCAAGGCTTATCTTGAAAAGAATACCGAGCAATATGCTCGATGCTACAATTCAGTCAATTACGGTGTGTCTGGGCTAACAGACGTAGAAATTACACTTATGGGTGAGCATTTAAATGATCCACGAGTTACGGCGGAAACTATGAAGCCGGTTGAGACTAGTTTCATGAACGGCATCAAGCAAAAATGCGACAAGACTATTAGTGATTATGAATCTGCATATAAAAAAGTAGAGAGTGTTCAAGAGAAATCGGAAAGTTTAAAAATTGGCTGGCGTACGTTTATGTTCGGTGGGCTTGATCAAAAGATCCCAGCTGGCGAAATTTCGCAGTATAGTCCTGCGCGTGCGCGTATGACACTGGCATTTAACGACTATGTGTTTACGGTAGATGAAGCAAGGTCGTTCTATAAGGAGCAGCTTGGGCTATGAGTGAAGACGAAGCTACGGAATTGAGGAAGCGGGATGCCTTAGCGCTTGCAGAACTCATATATGACATTTATATACAGAAGAAGCAGAGTGAAGCAAGTAACGATTGAAGAGGCTCGTGAGATTCTAGGTGACGAAGCGGCGAAAATGCCCGATGAAGAGTTACAGAGCCTAATCGACGATCTTAGCGTAATGGCGAAGTGGGCGATAAAAGAGGCGGCTCATCTTCACGCACAAGACAGACTAATCGCTGGTAATCGTAGTAAAAATGACTTAACAGAGGTATAATCCAGAGTAACAGCTAAAAGAAAGATGTGACTTTGGAAAAAGTGAAGCTACTATTAAAGAACCGTATTGTCCTATTCTTTGGATTCTTTGTAGCGCTCCTTCTCCTGAATTTTTTTGGCACGGGTAGACTATTTCCTACGACCGAAACCAAAGACCTCTGGTTCTACTCGGGTGTATTTATGGTTCTGTTTACGGTTCTATTTATTGAGCCTTACTATAGCTCACCAAAAAACGTTATTACGAATACAGTGCCACTTATTCTTGTATTTCTCGCAATCAAAGGGGATATCGCAGATCAAACTCAATGGTGGGTAATAGTAACATCCCTAGTCCTTCTACTTGTTATAGCGGTTGTTGCGATGGTATTGGACGATAAGAACTCAAGTCCAACGGCTTTTAGAAATAAATTATCTGAGCGCTTAAAGAATATTGCCATCTTTTTCGGAAAAGGAAAAAGACTGTATTCGGCCATTTTCTTATACTTTTTACTTGTGTACTATGTTGGGCAAAATAGCTTAAGTTGGTATGTATTCTGGCTATTAGTGATATGGGCATTTATGCTCTTAATTGATCAAAATGATTTAACAAATGCTTTCTTGGGCAGCAAAAAAGAAAAAGATAAGTCTGCAATCGGTCAGATATTTGGTATCGAATCACAAAAAATGTTTCTCGTTAAATTGTTTAACGATAGCAGGACGTTAAAGAAATTCGATGTGGTCAAGTTCAATTACTCAATGAGAAATTCAAGTATGACCTATACCGGCATAGTGTTTGATCATTACTTACTTAACCAAGAGCAATGGGCGAAGGTTCTATGGCTGGGTGAATGCAAGAACTACGTTAAGCGTTTGATCGATGATACCGTTTATATAACCTCTGGCGAAGAGAAGAACGATCTACTTGAAGAATTGGAGATCGATAAATTTGCAGGTGTGGTCGTAGAAGGGTCGGAAATTGGAAAAATAAAGTTTGAGTATTCAAAGAAGGAAGATGATCTTCAAGAAGGAGACTTGCTTGAACTATATGTGGGTGACAAAAGACTTTTCTACCAAGTTGTTTCTGGGGTTACAGATAAAGAACAGCTTGAAGCCCGAAACGAGGCGGGATTCATAGAAGGGAAAGCTGTGCAGCTGGGAGAGTGGGATGCGACGACGCTTTCGTTTAAAAAGTTTGGTTGGGTGCCTCAAATAAATACGCCAATTTTCACCGCCGACGCTGCTGATATAAATGTTCCGGATCATGAATACCCTGAATTTCAACTTGGTAAAATTCCAAACACTCAGCTCCCTTCGTTAATAAACCTCAACGATGCCGTAAGTCATCACTTGGCTTTACTGGGGGTTACAGGATCGGGTAAGTCACACTTGGCAAGGCAGATTATCGATAAATTACGAACAGACACAAAGATAATTTGTATTGATTTTACAGGAGAATGGAAGAAAGAGAAGCCGGATGCGATCGTTCTAGACAAGACTAATATAAATGACTTCCTGACCGGTGACGATAGCTTTGGTGTAGTTGAGTTACCCGCTCTTAGTAATACAGTTGAAGTTGTACAAGCCACCGAGAAGCTTCTTTCGATTGTTTTCGACTATGCAAAGCAGTGCTATGAAGCAGGCGAAAAAGAGAAAATATGTATAGTACTTGAAGAAGCTCACACTATTGTTCCGGAGGCTAATTTCTTAGGCGTAAATAACTGGGACAGTAAAGCGGTCGTAAACAAGATGGGGCAAATTGCACTACAGGGAAGAAAATACGGCGTGGGGTTAATGGTAATTGCCCAAAGAACTGCAAATGTGTCAAAAACAGTCCTTACACAGTGTAATACGGTGATATGCTTTCAGGCATTTGACGAGACAAGCTTCAACTTCTTGGGAAATTATGTTGGCAAGGGAATGGTTGAGGCACTACCGAACTTGAAGCAATACCATGCCATTGTTACTGGTAAGGCTATAAAGTCGAATGTACCGATGATCATAGACTTGACGAGTGAAGCATGAAAACAAGAGTAAGGATTGAAGTCCCAACAATCGAATCTAATCTAAGCGAATCATTGAAGATCAAGGTGCGGCGAGACTGGTGGGACATTACAATTAGCAACTCAAAGATAATAGCGATCTCACGGAAAGAATACGAAACTCCCGGTGTCGAGTGGTCTAATGACGACCTTGAAACCGATAGACGCCTACAAGACTTGACCGACACAGTCGTTGGGCATATTCGTAATGCAATGTATTTTGCCTACGGTCTCTCTATGCAGTGGGGTTATGAAGCGTATTATGGCGTCTCTAGGTCATCAAGTAGTTTAGAAATGTTTCCATCTATACATCAAACGGGATCGTCGATCCAGTATGCTCCAGATCGCCTAAAGATAATGAAGCAGATGTTCGAGGATGTGGGTTCGTCAAAGCTAAAACCTCTAATTATTATGCTGAATTACTCAAGGAGAGCAGAAGAGCTAAATGATCTTGGCTTTCATACGGAGGCTTTCTTGAATCATTACAAGATATTGGAGTGTCTAGAGGCAATGGATGAGAATCACACTGCAAAGATGGGATTTTTGAATAAATTTGCACCAGTCAAAACTGTTGGCGATAAAAAAGACAGAGTTCCAATGTCGACGCTTCAAAGAAAGTTTGGAAAAAGACGCAGCAACGGCAGCTTAGTGAGCCATATTGAAAAGAGTGCAAAAATGCTTGCAACTGCAAATTTTTCTTCTGTCCGAACCGGATTCATGATGTACCTTATGGAGCTGACAGATATCAGAAATGGATACAATGTTGCACATGCACTTGCCTACTACAATAAGTACGATACCTATAGGGGTGTGGGTCAGCATAGTGATGAATTCGAATATGTAATTCGAGACTTATGGAATATTGAAACAATGTCTAAATTGTTAATGCTCAACTATGCCTTCCCAGGAAAATATAAGTATGACTGGAAGGAGCGCGCCTGGGAGTTAAATTAAATCGCCGGCACTCGTGAGGTAATAGATTTATGACAAAAGAAGTTCTCGATCAAATCAACGTAGGAGTACAGATTGCTTTGGCGCTCATAGCATTCTTCGCTCTAGTTTTTGCAATCCGACAATATAGACTATCTAGGAAAAGATACATTGAAGATAGTAGACCGTATATATTTATCGATCTTGAGAGAACAACACATGGTTTACTTGATCTCGTGATAACGAATACGGGTAAGTCGGCTGCAAAGAACATAAAGATAGAGTTTAAACCTAACATTGCAATCTACGGGCACAGTAAGAAAAAGATAAATAGCTTTAAATTCTTAAAGAATCTGAAGTTCTTGGCAGCAGATAAGAATTTTTCATTTTATTTTGGTTCTATCATTGGCGGTAAAACAGCGATATGTCGAGAGTTCTCAATTGAAGTTACTTATCAAGATGCCGAGGGTCATAATTTTTCAAATAGTCAGATCATTGATCCTCGTGACTTTATAGAACTCGTATCACTTAGCAGGAAAGACATTCATGACGTAGCAAAGTCGTTGGACGAGATTAAAAAGGAACTCAAAGCATCAAACGACAATTCCAAAAAGCTGAATAACCAAGTAGAGAAGGGCTTAACGAGTAGAGATGCCGCGTATACCTTACTCGATTATAAGGAGCTTCTTGTGCTACTTAAGAATTTATTAACGGATGGCGTTGAGGGTGTCCACAATACTTACCCTATGGAAAAAGACGCAAAAATTATAGCAAAGCTTATACGAGATAAGCTTCTGTCAAAAAGTAACCTGAGTGATGACGACAAGAATTTAATAAAAGTTCTAAATAGATTTGAGAGTTCCGACTTTGACTTTGAAACACAGGAAGTCGTTGATGATTTTCTCGGGGCTGTAAGTTAAATGATCAACGAATTAACAAGAAGGCTTCTAGTGCTCATTGATGAGTTTGATAACTTTGGAAAACTAGATCGCAAAATGCAACTGTTGGCTATTGCAATAGGAACTTTACGCAAAGATCGTGAAATAGCAGAAGATATAGTGGTTTTGAACGAGAACGATCAAAGCGGAATAGGTGCTTTAGGGTTAAGCAGAATTTTAATCGAAGATTATTTTAATATTAGATACTTAGACAAAAACTCAGAGACGCTGGATGAAAATTTGGATTTGTTTAACACCCACCCCCACGTTGATCATTACGGCTCGATGAAGTCTATGCTTGAGTGGGGTTATCCATTCAGTAACGAAGAGAAGTTAATTTTCCCGACTATTGAGAAGGCGTTTCAAGAAAATAAGGATAAGTTCCTTAGGCCGGGGAAGAAACACGAGCCGTATCATCGCGATAATTATTATAGGACGTGGAATAAATTGAGCCTTGAGGGCTTGATTGCCAAATCAGGGTTTGCAGACGAAGATCCAAAAACAGCACATTTTCTAAATGAAAGTTATAATTCTGGCTCGTCGATGATTCATCATAACGCTTTTAATATTTGGTACTTAGCGACACAAAACAGGGGTACTGAATTGGCTGAAGAGGGTTATAAAGATGTATCTGCTAGGGTAACTTTTATTGTGATGAATAGGATTCTCAATCTAGCAATTAATATTTTCAGCAAAGAAACTGGAGATGAAGAAACCGCATTACACTACATGCTTGAACTCGAAAAAATATTGGACGAGTTTTCAAAAAAAATAAAATATTTTGCGCGAGCACTAAGTACAGATATAAGAAAGGCAAAAGGGAAGGTAGGGTCACCCTAGATAAAAATTAGAGGGGGGGTAGAGGACTCGCGCGTAGAGACTGAGCAAGTGCTGGAGACTTCTACCTCTGTAACGTGTTTAAAGCGTACTTCATTTCGGCAATGATCTCTTGATTCTCAAAGTTGCGAATAGTGTTCACTAGCGGGAGCCAAGTGGATAAAGCTAGAACTATGCATTGCGTAGTTCTTTTTCTTTTTACTATCACCTCCTGACGTTTCTAAAGTCATCCAAACTAGACCATTCCATCTGGAAATCGTAATTGCTTGTACCGAATATTCGAGCAAGTTTAACCGCTTGTGATCCGAGTGAGCGATATCCATTTAACCGATCTTGCTCTTTCGAGGTTTGTGTGTAATCAACAAAGTAGTCAATAAGCGTAAAGCCAGTTTTGGGTGAATACATGACATTGCTGCCATCCTGGTTCCATGGATCGAATTGAATGCCAAGTTCGACGGCAGTATCGACAACCTCGAAGAAAGTGGTCATCTGCGAGTCAGAAATAGACTCCATATCGGTGTCTGTCATGTTCCGCACCGTCTTACCTTCAATTAATGTATATATCGCCACCGTATCTTCTGCAGACGCGCTTTGTATTTGCTCTAGGCCTGAGATATTTAATCCACGTAATCCTGAGTCTATTTTTCTTTGTGTTGCCGCTATGGTGTTTCGAACTCTATCGTTGATGAAGATATGCCCGAGCAAACTTTGCTGCGTACAGATCATCACCTAACTGAAGTTTATACACATTCGACTCTCCTCCAGATCCGATCAGTTCGGCTGAAGCTATGTCAGACCTAAGGTCTGCGATAGGTTGTTCAAAAGATGAGTATGATTTAGGCAATTGTTGTTCGTTCATTATAATTCTCCGAATAAATTTACATATGTTAAATAAAAATACTCCCTCTTGGGGAGCTAGATATGATTAGATACAGTTAAACTACCCAAGATGGAGGTGGGTATGGAGATGCTGCAATACTGTATAATCTTGATCGCTCATAACCACATAGTAAAATTTAAGCTATTACTTGTCAATAATATTTTAAGGCATGTGGATTTACATTAAATGATTACTATCTTCATCAAAGTTGCGAGTTATTCAAGTAGTGAGAGCCATAAGTATTTTCAGATCTGTTAATCAGAGGTATTTTGTTTGTAGAAAACTTATGCTTAAATTAAGGGTAATTACTTTATAGCATAGGGCATCATAATGACACAGCAAAAAGGTTTCGCACACGCAATCATTATTATTGGATTATTAGCTCTACTCTTAGGGGCGCTTGGCTTTATTTTTTGGCAAAACTTCATGAAAACTGAGACAGATACCTCAAAATCGGTTGCTACGACAGATGCCGTAGAATCGCCTGAGACAGACAAGTACGCGGACTGGGGTACATATGAAAGTGCTCGTGACGGGTATAGCATTAAGTATCCCAAGGACTGGATTCTTATTAAGGAAACCGATCAGGATGGTCCGTATATCCGCAACTTTGATCCAGTGCCAGGCACTACTGAAAGTGGGTACCCGGCAGGCTACATTAATCTTCGAGTACTCCGCGAAGATGATAACGTTGATTTCAAGACAAGGACTGGCTATACGGTGGAAGAATGGTATGAGTCGCTTGGAGAGACCTATGTAAGCACTGGCGTTGCTGGCTATGTGCCGAAGGATGTCGAGGCGATAACTTTCAGTGGTATATCCGCTAAAAGCACTAAGTCAGTTTTCACTGAGACAAACGAAATCATATATTTTGTGAAAGATGAAGCTCTTTATTCTATCAATCTATACCCCTATGGCGCTTCATCCGACTCGACCGTTAAGTTAATGTTGGACAGTTTCGCTTTTCTTTAGAGGACTGTTTGCTAGCAGCTATTTGCGATTTTTCCATCAGAGTGATTGCGAAATCCGCTCACTAGTGCGAGCTATGAACTTCCTTGTTTCTTTGTTATTAAATTACTCACTATAAAACAATTTATTGCATCTAAGCTATTTAAGGGTCTGCCCCTCGGTGCCCTTAATACCCTGCGTTTGTCAAGACAATGTTTCTGCACTATAAAACTATCGTTAAAGTTGTCTTGATATAATAAGATTTGAAGGAACGAAGAGTAATAGTAGGCGAAAGGTTAGCGGTGAAAGTAGGAGACTCTGTGGCGTGGGAGTGGGGGAATGGCTTAGCTGAAGGTAACGTAAAATCTGTTCATACTGAGCGAATTTCAATAGAAAGTAAGGGGAAGATGATTACGCGAAACGGGAGTGAGGATAACCCGGCTATAGTTATTGCGCATAAGTCTGGTAATGATGTATTGAAGCTGGTTAGTGAAGTACAAAAGACAAACAAGGATGAATCCTAGTGTCTAAACAGACGATCATCGTTTGGTTTCGGGCTGATTTACGCATTCACGATCACCCAGCGTTAGTTACAGCCATAGCCAACGCCGACCAGGTTGTACCAGTATTTGTTTTAGACAAAAACGCATTAACCGGTAGGTTTTCGAGTGCGAATCGAAACCGTTTCTTGGTTGAATGTTTAGAGGATACGCGAAAGTCACTTCAGAATATTGGTGGTGATTTGGTAATACGACAAGGTGATGCAGTTAGTGAACTGAAGGCACTTGCCAAAGAGCTAGATGCAGAAGCAGTGTACTATACTGCTGACTACACGCCATATGCACTGCAGCGCGATAGGCAGGTTGAAGATCAACTTACGAAAGAAGGCTTAGAAGTACGATCGTTTGGTGGAAAATTAGCCGTTGCTTCAGTGCAAAAACTAGCCACTAAAAGTGGTAGCCCATTTAAGGTATTCACGCCGTTTTATAAGGCTTGGCTACAAGTGAAGCGACGAGATGTAGTCGATCCACCAAAGAAAGTTCCGTTTCCCCCTGGATTGAAAGTAGGCCGATTACCTGCACTTGATGACGTTACACAGAGTGATATGCTTTCGCCTGATGTTGCTAACGGCGGAGAATCGGCTGCACGCAAAGCGCTGACAAACTTTTTAGACGGGCCGATTACCTACTACGATTCCGATAATAACGATATGGCAAAAAATGGCACGTCTCGAGTCAGCCCGTACCTACACTTTGGCTGCTTGAGTGTGCGTGAAATTGAAACCGTGTTGCCGGATTCCAACGGAGCGCGGGCATGGCATCGTCAACTTGCTTGGCGAGAGTTTTATCATTACGTGCTACTAACGTTTCCACATCCGCAGCAAGAGTTCCAAGAGCGCTATCGAGACATGCAATGGGACAGCGATAGCCAGCTACTCGAAGCTTGGAAGGATGGCAAGACAGGCTACCCGGCTGTTGATGCGGCAATGCGCCAGTTGAAGCAAGAAGGGTGGATGCATAATCGAGCTCGGTTGATAGTTGGGTCATTTTTGACAAAAGATTTAGGTATCGATTGGCGCGAGGGTGAAGCTCATTTTATGCAGTGGTTACTCGACGGTGATATGGCTAATAATAATGGTAACTGGCAATGGATTGCTAGTGTTGGGGTGGACCCGGCACCTGTATTCCGGCGGTTATATAATCCATCGTCACAGCGCGATAAATATGACCCTAACGGTGACTACGTACGGCGCTACGTACCTGAACTTACTCGGGTGCCAGATGAGCATTTGAGCGAACCTTGGAGGATGAGCGAGGATAAGCAGAAGAAATATGGCTGCGAGATTGGAAAAGACTATCCATCTCCGATTGTTGACCACAAGCTAGCTCGTCAAGCCGTTCTTGAACGCTACCGCTCAGCCTGAACTACTCAATTTGGTAATATATTTCACTACGTGGAAGCTGTAGCTGCACTATGATGAGAGTCAGTAACTAAATAAAGGAGTTCACATGTTATTAAACATCATAGCCTGGATAGTAGTTGGTGGTTTAGCGGGCTGGATCGCCTCTATCATTATGAAAACTAATGCATCAATGGGGGTAATGCTTAATGTTATCGTTGGAATTGCTGGCGCGTTCATTGGTGGTTGGGTGGTTAATAGCCTTCTCGGTGCCGACCCTGAACTATTTAGTGTTGGTGGTTTCATAACCGCAATTCTTGGCGCCGTAATACTACTTGGGATTGTGAAGCTTATCTCTGGCAGTCACTCTAAAACAGTGTAGGTAAGCTAAAATCATCTTTCTCCCTGTCTATGCTAGGCTAAAGACAGGGAGATTTTACTTGTAGGAAATAAGAAACGTATAATGAATAAAATCGACGATTACAAACAACTATTTGAATCACTTCCAGAACGGTATGTGGTATTCGATGCCGACTCGCCAAACTTTACTATGTTGGCAGCCAGCAGTGGATATCTTGAAGTAACGGGCAAGAAACTCTCTCAGATAATTGGACA
>JALRDS010000020.1 GCA_023259925.1 Candidatus Saccharimonadia bacterium | reverse complement strand
TGTGCCATAATAGCAGGTTTTTACGGTATAATACCAAGAGTGTAAACCGTATGGGGGTGTAGCTCAGCGGTTAGAGCAGCGGGCTCATAACCTGTTGGTCGCTGGTTCAATCCCAGCCACCCCCACCATATATCAATACGTATTTATCACCGTAGCACCGTAACCTGTTGTTTTACATGGTTACGCTTTTTTTATATAGTGTAAATTACATGATAACGTCAAAGCATGGATTCACAATCGTTGAGCTTTTAATAGTAATTATTGTTATCGCCATTCTCGCCTCAATCAGTATAGTTGCATATAATGGTATATCTCAGCGCGCAAATAACACGGCCAGAATCTCTACAGCTAATGCGGCAATCAAGCTCGTTCGATCATATACCATCGCCTTCAGTGCATACCCTGTAAATTCAAATAGCTGTATTGGAAACGGATTTGCCGATTCTAATACTCGATGCTGGGGTATTGATAGCGCTACACCATCGTATCGGAATGCTACATTCAACAACGAACTACTAAAGATCGGGAGTTTACCCAATACAACAACTCCTCCGGTGCAGTCTGCCAGCTATCAGGCACTTGGTCCAGTTTTTTCATATGCATCAAATCGCATTATTGACGGTGTCAGTAATCCTGTGTTGATTATCTACTTCCTGGAAGGAACGAACCAAGATTGTGGCACATCAGGCGTGGTGCGACAGACAGGTACGAACGAGTTCACATCCTATAACGGAACACCAAACTTTACCAGCAACTCAGGGTCATCAACATTTTGTTATATATCGATACCGACAGTTTAGTTTTCAGCAATCGAATCGTGAATAGTTCGTATTCTAGCGGCATAAGCTCGGTCTGCAGCGGCCTCATCACGCGACCTATTGTCTGGGTCGGCGGCTAAGTACTCTTCGTTTCGTGCATCTTCAGCTCTTTGAACTGCAGACTTGAGAGCCTTTCTAGCTAAGCTAGCGCCATTTTTATAACAGTGGCGCACTTCCTCGCGCGATCTCACATCTGGCTCTTCAGCATTTGCGATCATCCTGCTAATATCGCGACCGCTAGGCTCGACAGTATGGCGGCCTGTTCTTTTCAGTTTTTTCTGTCTCCTCTTTTTCGATGTCTCTGACCCACTGTAACTGGAGCCATTCAAGCCATTTGTGGATGCTGATCCGGTACCAAATAAGTCTTCTTGATCTTGGTTACCCGGCGTAGGAGCCATTGATTCCATGCGAATAATCTAACATAAATTCAAAATAAAGTCAAGTTACTCCCAACGAAACACACGAAACGCAAGCGCGTAAATGATAATGCCCCATACTGCCAGCATGCCAAATTGAGGCATAACATCAAGCAGGCCTCTACCTTCTACCATGATCATACGCACACCATCGATAAATGGAGTAAGCGGCAAAAACGATGATACGTTTTGTAGCCACTCCGGCATAAGGAACCGTGGGAAAAATGTACCAGATAAAAACATCATGGGAAATGACACTAGGTTTGATAACGGTGCCGCCTGGTTTTCATTTTTTGCCCAGCCGCCGATAGATAAACCAATACCAAAAATTACTACCGCACCAAGAATAACAAACAAAGCCAACAATAGAATATTGCCCTGTATAGATGCATCAAACAGCGGAACAGTAATTGCAACTGTTATCATAACCGCTACAGCTAGGAGCGCTGCAACAGAGTTGGATAAAACATTACCGAGTACAAACTGCCACACCTGAAGAGTGGTAGTATGATAGCGCCGCAAAACACCACGCTGCTTAAGGCGCGGGAATACACTCGTTGGACCAAACAGCCCCAGGCCAAGAATTGTAAACCCTACTAAACCTGGGAATAAATAATCTAAGCTCGATAACCCTGGTTTGCCGGAGGGTTCTATCGATACCGTAAACGGCTGCGGTTGAGTGCCTACTACTGATTTATTGAGTGAATCCAGGTGAGATTCCAGTATTGAAGATAGCGCCTGGCCTGCCTGTTGATTATTTTTACTATATTGTAGCCGTACCTCTCCACTTGGGTAGTTAGTAGCTGCCTGGCTTTCACCAAACGAAGGCGGCAGCACGATTATGGCATCTATTTGGCTGCGCTCCATCGCGGTAGCGGCGGCACCAATAGTACGGAGAGTCGAGTCTACCTCTAGCACGCCACCTTTTTTGAGTTGCTCAGTAAACTGCTGAGAAAATTGACTATCTGCCTGGTCAATCAGTGCAACATTGAACGAAACTGAGCTATCTTGACCAAAAATACCACCAAAAATAAATAGAAATATCAGCGGGAATAAAAAAGTAAAGAAGATGGCGATTTTATCGCGGAATAACCTGCGTACATCTATGGTGGCAAAAACGAATACCGGCAGTAATGCTTGTTTTACTTTTTGCATAATCACTCCCGAAGCTCCTTACCCGTAAGATCGATGAACACATCTTCTAGGTTTGCCTGCTGCACTTGCTGTGGTTTTTTAAACCCTTTTTTGAGCAGAGCCGCAATTAGGCGCTTTGGGGTATCAAGTGCAACAATCTTACCGCCGTCCATCACCGCAATGCGATCACAAAGTATTTCAGCTTCATCCATGTAATGCGTTGTCATAACTACCGATACTCCACGGTCGCGAACTTCTTTAATCAGTTCCCATAAATTCCGCCGTGCTTGCGGATCGAGACCAGTTGTTGGTTCATCTAAGAAAAATACTTTAGGGCTATGCACCAGCGCAGCAGCTATTGAAAAACGCTGCCGTTGCCCGCCCGATAGCTGCTCGGGGTAGCTGTTTGCCTTTTCGAGCAACTGAACATCCGCAAGGAACTCACGGGCATTGACCGTTTTTCCGTATGTTGCCGCAAAAAAATTAATAAGCTCAGTGAGTTTGGTTTTCTCTTCAAAGCTTGGCGTCTGCGGTTGTACGCCAATGAGTGAGCGGATACGACGCGGGTTTGATGCAACGTCTATACCGTCTATGAATGCTGAGCCGGCATCTATTGTGCGAAGCCCTTCAAGCATTTCTAGGGTGGTGGTTTTTCCAGCACCATT
>JALRDS010000006.1 GCA_023259925.1 Candidatus Saccharimonadia bacterium | reverse complement strand
GATGGTGGACGCCTAGATCAAGAAGCTGAAGCTATCGGTATCGACAATGGCTCGGTAATGGCCAAAATTGAATCTGAAGACGAAACATTTTATCTAGTACGTCCAAGGCATCAACAATACGATGAAAACGGCATATGGCGTGTGTTTAGTGAGCACAACAATCATGTGAAGTCAGGTACCCCAATTGACGTCGAGTTCGACACGGCTCGCCATGGCTCGCCACTTGCGCGAGTATACGTGGATCGTTCACGGGGTGAACCACAGCTATCACTTCGTGATGCGAGCAACGCATTTGCTCCCGTCACAATCGGCAGGCAGGTATCACCAGATAAACAGCACGCACGCCACGAAAATCGGTTTGCTGGCTTGAAAAATAATGACGGTTTTTCGCGAGAGCACTTCAGTGTGCAGCGAGACAAAGTTGAAAATAATGTAAAAATTGAAGTAATGTCTTCGAACGTAACTGAGGTTACATACGCTACCCGTGGTCAAGTTGAATATGCTACTGATGCAGAAGGTAGTGACGAAACGATTGATCAAGTTCCTGCCGGCAAGACACGGCTTAATGAGCGACTCGGAGCTGTTGGCTTAGGAGTAGCTATGGGCGAGCCTAGTATTCCAGAACTGTATGTACAGTTGGCGGAGGTAGAGCAATCACCAAAAGATAAGTTGCTCGATAAATATCCTATTTTGCGAGACTTTGAAGATAGGATACAGCAAATCGCCGCCGTACGTAATCGTGAAGAGGCAGAGGGATATCGATATGGTATGGATCAGTACACCACATCGAGAGAGATGATTTATGATTTACTTGATTTGATGGCAAAATATAAAAAACCTGCGTTATCTGAAGATAGGCAAGGTGCCATACTTCGTTACATAGATATGTACTAGATTTATGTATTACAGTAAAATATCCCGACACTATCGGGATATTTTACTGCTCATTTAACAAGAGTATTCCTTATTGTACGCTAACTTGTGTGCGCGGGGCGGTCTTGCCGGTAAAACGACGAGTTTTTACTTTTGCAAAGCTCACTACACCGTCTTGTGCAGCGTGAATTGTGAAGTTGCGGCTCATGAATGTACCTGGGCCGGCAACTTTTGTGCTCCCTGTTTGGCGTACAAGTACTTCACCAGTACTCACTTTTTGGCCACCAAAACGCTTAACACCCAGGCGGGCACCGGCGTTATTGTGGATGTTTTTGCTAGAACCACCAGCTTTAACGTGTGACATAGCTTCTCCTTAAAGTTTATGAAACAATCTGCTTAACTATAGCAAAAATATGGCGGTATTGCAAGGGTTTGTAGGGGTTATTTCTTTGTAAGAAGCAGAAGTTGGCGGGCAACCACCTGGTCTTCACGGTAATAAATAAGGTTGTGAGTGTTTGCAGTTTTCAGTGGCTGCCACTCGTAGCCGAGTGATTCAATTTTTTTAATCGTAGTCAGGTGAGTGAATGACCCGCGGCTGTCACGCCAGGCGGGAACCGCCAAGCAGAGCGGTGTACCTGACGGTAATTGCTGTGCGAGGTTTTCTAAGAATTTTGACGTAATGTGATCAACGATTCTGCGGACCTTGTCGAGCTTGTCTGGTGCGGGTGGGGCGCTAAATGGTTGACCTAAGTACGTTTCGGCCACAACTGCACTTATAGGGAGATTCCAGCCATGTTCAATAGCATCGCCTAGCTCCACTCTTACATCGCCAATGGCATGCTTAGCGCCAAGCCACTGTAAGTTTTGCTGTGTGTAGTCAACCATTTTCTCAGACAGGTCGGAACCGTACACATTAAATCCTAATAGGGCCGCTTCTTGTAGTACAACGCCAGTTCCGCAAAATGGATCAAGAATTGTCGAGTCGTTTGCGTCATGTGTGTGGTTTTGGTTGGTGATTCCAGATAGGTTAATCATCATGAGTGCCAGTTTTGGTGGTAACATGCCAACAAACGCGTCACGCTTCGGCCTGCCTTGGTCACGGGCTGCCAGCGCGGTAATGTTTTGCGTACCGGTACTTTCGGCTACGATCACGCTACCCGGGCCGTAAAATACTAGTAGCTCAATTTTATTTTGACTAAGACCAAGTTTGTTATGGTGTGATGTAGCTGTAGAAAGGGCGCTGGCCTCATTAGGGATCAGTCGCATGGAGCGCCCTTGTTTTTTGAGCGCTTGCTTTAGGGCGATACCAGTCCGCTGCACATCACGTGGTGCGACGTCTCGGCCATATACACTAATTCCTACAGTAACCTTTCCGTCACCTTTTAGTTCGCGTGCGTAGCGACCAACAATATCACGGGATAATCGTGGCCAGTCTGCTTTTTCTAATTCTGCAATAACCCTGCCGGCCTTAACGGTGCCACCGAGTGTTTGAATATCAAATTCAGCCGCACTCACGAGTGCCGCTACGCGTCCGAATGATTCAACATTGCTTGAACCAAACCGTTGTTCAAGTTCGGCGAGGCTGAGCTCTGGTTGTCTGCCAAGTAAGGTAATAAAGTTCACATACTTAGTATACAGGGTAGGGTATAATATAGAGTAATGTCTGCGAGGAAAATAATCAGTTGGGTAACATTGGGGCTGGTTGTATTAATTCTGGTTCTGTCGCGTGGGGAGTTAGAAAAGGCGTGGCAGCTACTACAGCGTGTCGACTTGCTAGTACTTATGCTACTTATACCAGTATTATTTATCTCAATTCTTGCATCGGGCGAGATGATTTTTACGTACCTGAGAGCAAAAAAAGGAGTTCGTAGCCTGCCGGTATGGGAGCGAGCGCGGATTGCATTGGAGCTTAATTTCGTAAATCATACATTGCCATCTGGCGGTGTGAGTGGCATTTCATATGTTTCATGGCGATTAGGGAAGTTGGGCGTGAGCCCTGGGAAGGCTACATCTGCCCAGGTGGTACGGTACGTTGCTGGGTTTATCGCCGCCGCTGTTTTGATTGCTGTTTCGGTCTTGATTGTGACACTTGATGGAAATATTAATAGATGGACTATTCTGGTGAGTAGCGGCATTGTGACATTTATGATTATTAGCACGATTGGTCTTATCTTTTTGGTGAGTAGTCGAGCAAGGATGCACGCATTTGCTAAAAATGTATCAAGGCTAGCCAATCGAGCTACCTGGAAGATCACACGAGGGAAGAAGCGCGTGTTACTGCGCGAGGAGAAGGTATACGCATTTTTCGAAGATATCCACGATGATTATGTCGAGTTGAAAAAAGACTACCGGGTTCTAAGGCGTCCGTTATTGTGGGCACTCGTATTTACTGTTGCCGATGCCATGCTGTTTACAATAACTTTTTGGGCACTAGGCACCCCTGTTAACCCAGCGCCAATTATTATCGCTTACGCATTAGCTAGTGTCGCTGGTTTCATAGTTGTAACGCCAGGTGGAGCAGGTGCGTACGAGGCAATTATGGTTGGATTCCTGGCAACGGCGGGTATATCTTCCTCGGCATCGCTTGCTGCTATTGTTTTGACTAGAGTTATCATTTTGCTTGTTACGATTGCTGCTGGATATTTATTGTATGAGGATGCATTGAGACGCTATGGAAACGACCGACCTACGCCTGGGCGTTAGCGACTTTGTCGCTGTCATTAACCAAACGTTCGACTATGCAGTGCCGAGCGCTGTAATCATTGGTGAAGTAGCGGGGCTATCAATTCGACAGGGTAAGTGGGTGCGTTTTAAGCTGAAGGATGACTCCAGTTCGGTTGATTTTTTTGGCTCTATTTATCAAATGAATACACCGCTCGAAGATGGCATGATGGTAGCAGTACTGGGTAAGCCGAAACTCAGTGACAAGTGGGGCTTTAGTGTGAGCATGCAGTCGGTGCAGGCGGTTGGCGAAGGTAGTATTAAGCGTAGTTTTGAACTATTACAAAAGAAGTTAGAAGCTGAAGGGTTGTTTGATGTTAGTCGTAAGCGAGCACTTCCTGATTTACCAACGCACATCGGCGTGATCAGCAGTACCGAAGCCGCTGGGTATGCTGATTTTATGAAAATATTACAAGCTCGCTGGGGTGGCATGAATGTAGAAGTGGCAAGGACGTTAGTGCAGGGCGTACGTGCGCCTGGGCAAATTATTCGAGCCATTGAATATTTTAATAGTTGTGGTAATCCCCCTGAAGTGCTTGTACTGGTGCGTGGCGGTGGTGATGCCGACGACTTGGCTGCTTTCAACGACGAAGCGCTGGTACGTGCTTTAGCAGCAAGCCGTATCCCTACGCTAGTGGGTGTGGGGCATGAAATTGATACGACGCTCGCTGATTTGGTGGCCGATGTGCGAGCTGCCACACCAACGAATGCTGCGCAACTACTCGTTCCAGATAAGCGAGAGATTATTGAGCGATCACGCAGCATGGTGAAGATGATGATTCCGGCGATACAAGCCCGCGTTAATGAATATTCTCGGGAGAAAGACGATTTGCTTTCTGGTAGTGAGGCACTGATTAGTGAGCGCCTATTAGCGTTTAAGCAGGAGTTGGAGGCAACAGTACGCTTACTGGGGGAGTATAATCCGATGAAAGTACTGACTCGAGGATATGCTTTGGTACGCGGTGAAGTACATGTTGGCAAGTCGATTGAAGTTGAAATGAAAACGACCATAATACAAGCGGAGGTAACGGATGTCAGAAAAAGATAAAACAATTGAAGAAAAAATGAATACGCTGCGTGAGGCGGCTGCGTGGTTTGAAGGTGAGGATTTTTCACTGACTATGGCGAGCGAAAAATTTGAAGCGGCGGCAAAACTCGCAAACGAGATTGAGCACGATCTTCAACAAATGGAGAATCAAATTACAGTGCTCAAGCGCTCCTTTGAAGACGTATGACACTGTTACTCATAGCTATTGCTACGATGGGGCTACTATTTGTTCTTACTGCTTTGTTTGGCGCTCCGTATGTACCTAGTTTACGTAAAGAGGTAAAGCTGGCCTTTATAGAGCTCTATCCTATACGCCCCACTGATGTGGTGGTTGACTTAGGGGCTGGTGATGGCAAAGTGCTAATAGAGGCAGCTCGTTTAGGTGCTCACTGTTACGGCGTGGAACTCAACCCACTGCTTGCACTCATAGCTAAGCTGCGACTTGGCAGTGCTGGCAGGGTGACGGTTGCTAATATGTGGTCGTACCAATTACCGGGTGACGTAACGTTGGTATATGCATTTTCTGTGTCACGCGACACAGTAAAACTGCAACGCTACATGCAGCGTGAAGCTGATCGTCTTAAAAAATCAATTACACTTATGACTTTTGGTGCGGGTATTCCTGATAAGAAGCCACTAGCCCACAGAAAAGCTCACGCTCTGTATACGTTTATTCCTTTGCAGGCTGATTAAGCTTACGGTATAATGCGCTACATGAATCCTTCTTCTCACAACATGTCTACGGGCACGCTTATAACTATTATTGTGTTAACATTTTTTACGCTCGTATTTGCAGGCTTATCTGTATGGGCATTAGTGAACTATCTTGACCAGAAAGATAATGTAGACCAGAAGGTAACTCGTGCGGTTGCAACAGCCGAAAAAGAACAGGCCGATAAGCTCGAAGCTGAGTTTGTTGAGAGAGAAAAAGAGCCGTTTGTTGGTTTTTCTGGCCCGGGTGACTATGGCACACTTAGTTTCCGCTATCCGAAGACGTGGAATGTGTACATTGAAGATGATGGATCAACAAGCGATGGATTTTTGGCGTATTTCAGCCCTGGCAGTGTTCCTACAACAAAGTCTGAGGATTCACGGTATGCCCTCCGTGCAGCTGTAGTCAACGAAAGCTATGAGGATGTATTAGGAGAGTTTGAGCGACGCATCGAAGAAGGTGAGCTAAAAAGCTCAACAGTAAAAGCCGCTAATAAGCAAACCGGTACCCGACTTGACGGATTATTTTCAGATGACTTGCGTGGATCTGCTGTATTGTTCAAAATTCGAGACAAAACAGCGGTTGTGCGAACAGATGCTAATACATTTTTAGAAGATTTCAACGAATTGATTAAAACGATCAACTTTGTACAGTAGCGAATTTTTTCGCTAATCCTGCTACACTAAAGGTAATGAGCCTGAGGGGAGAGCGGTATCAGGGTAGTGGGGCTAGCACCAGCGTTTCTGCGATTGGTGTGGCTGCCCATGAGCTGAAATCACCACTGGTCTTGCTGCGGCAGCTGTCAATCGAACTAAGCGATATGTCGCTTTCTCAGGCTGAGCGACAACGTATCGCAGACCAAATGAAGCATATTAGCGAGCGTGGGTTGCGGCTAACGAGCGATTTAACGAGGCTAGAGTCACAATTGGAGCTGTTTAGTGTTGAGCCAGTCAATCCACTCGATGTTGTGCGCGATGTGCGATCTGAGCTAAGTGGTCTATATATGGCAAAAGGACGTGAGCTACGTGTCGCACGAGTGCGCCATTTGCCGCCAGTTATTGCGAATCGTGATTTACTACGGCGGATTGTACTTAACTTCGCAGATAATGCGCTTCATTATAGCCACGTTGACGGTATGGTGGAGCTACAGGCGCAATTACTCAATGAGCGTTCGATTGTACGTTTGAGTGTGCGAGACTATGGTCCATATATATCTTCAAAAGAGTGGCGTGTACTTTCGGGCACACTTAAGCACGTAAAGGCGGCTCATCAGCGGCCACAAAGTAGTGGGTTGGGAATATACATTGCTCACGAATTTGCATCGCACATGAATGGTTCGATCGGCGCAACGCGACACCAGAACGGAGCTTCTTTCTATGTTGATTTGCCGGTATCACACCAACTAGCATTAGTATGAACATGAACGTCGTTATTGTAGAGGATGATGAGTGGCTAGCCGAGCACTACATTCGTGTATTGAAACGAGCTGGCTGCCGCGTAGAGCACGCACCACATGCTGTTGGTGCGATTGCAGTCATTGATAAGGTGCAGCCAGCTGTGATTCTGCTTGATATGTTGCTAACGGGCACTACGGCAATGGCACTATTGCATGAGCTGCAGTCGCACGCTGATTTAGCGAGTATTCCAGTGGTGCTCATAACTAATTTAGCTGAGCAGATACAGCTCGATGATGTGGAGCAATATGGGGTGGTCCGTATTGTTAACAAAGCAACAATGCAACCCGATGATATCGTGGCGGCTGTACGCGGGGCGGTGCTATGAAAACGATACGAACAAAAGCGATTGTGCTGCGACGGACAAATTATGGCGAGGCAGACCGCGTCGTGCAATTCATTACCCCAGACAGTGGGATGGTAAGCGTGATGGCTAAGGGGGTTCGAAAAGAAAAAAGCCGCCTTGCCGGCGGCATTGAATTATTTGCCTCGTGTGACATCACGGTGGGTAGCGGAAAAGGTGAGCTAGGCATACTAACAGCTGCTCGATTACATACGTTTTACGGCAATATTATGACTGACTATGACCACCTGCAATTTGGCTATGAGGCGATTAAGCAAATATCTAAAGCAAGTGGATTACTTGATGACCCTGCCTTTTACGAACTGCTAGAGCAGACATTTGCGTCGTTGAACGATTTGGAGATTAATCTAGCGTATACAAAGTGCTGGTTTTGGCTGCAATTGGCGATTGTGATGGGAGTTGGTTTAAACCTGAGTACTGATACAAATGGTATGAAGCTGGTTGAAGATGTTAGGTATAGTTTTTCAGAAGCCGATACGGCGTTTAGTTTTGCTGAGAACGGACAGTATACGAGTGATCACATAAAGCTACTTCGTATTCTAAGTGCACAATCCGCGCGTGTTGCAATGCATGTTAAGGACGGAGAAGATCTGATACATGATTGCTTATGGGTTGCTGAGCGAGCGGTGGCGCATTAAGGCGCGTCTGGCAACGTGTGAGAGCAGATTTTCAGGTAAATTTTGTCGGTACGCTTCGGTATATATTCCGACTATTCTATCGGTACAAGCGTTGAAATAATCGGCCTTTTTGGCATTGCCCATAGCATAAGGGCAGCCAGAGCCTCGATCGGATTTTTCGATGACAAGTTGTTCATCAAAAACTATACCATCATCAGTAATGGTAAAAATGCTACCATCTCGTTTGAACTGACGAGTGTAGGTGTCTAGTGAATATGACTTAAGCTGGCTACTCGCCTGTAGTAGTGTTGCGTGTGATGTGGGAGAGGTGAGAAGTCGTTGCGCGTTATCTGGTGATGTATCGAGAGTAATCCTAGAGGTGATGTCACCTATGCTCATAAAAGCGGCACGAACGAGCTGTTTTGCTACGTGGTCACCTTCGAGCTGTAGTTGTTCAGCGACTACCGTAGCTGCTGTGTTGGCGATATTAGATACTCGCTTGGATCTGATGAGGAGACCGGCGGTGTTCACGTTAGCCAGCTCATCAAAGAAAATCTCACCACGTTGCATGAGCTGATGAAGGGGTGCTGGCTTACCAAAAACACGGCTTACATCTGACATATATATATTATATCATATATTAACTAAATAATCAATAAAAGAGTAAGCCCCGCCATGTGAATGACGGGGCGTTGTTCACCCTTCTCGAATTGTGCGGTTGAGCCATCGGATGATCGATAGCCCGCTTCCGGAGATACTAAGGGTTGCCCGGTAGGGCAACAGAAGTATAGATCCGTTCGGTGCGTTGAGTTTGCTGGCACGTAGCTGGAGCCGTGTGCGCACTTCAAATCCAACACGAGGAATCAAATACTCCATGATGACCAGCTGGTCACGAGCGCAGAACTGCTGACCTTCGTGCTCGATGACTCTGAGCAGCTCCGCGATCGACTCGCTCGAGCCAATGTAGCTGTGATCAATCCGCCACCCGTAGGTTTGGGTAATCAATCGCTGCCGCCGGGCCTTTGCTCTGGCACTGGCATTAGTAGCCAGTTCCAGGTCTTTCTCGTGCAGGCGCAATGCTGCATTGATGATTCGACGACCGGCGTAGTGGTCACCCTGATGATGCGCCACAAACCAGGCCTCGTCACGTAGCACTCGTGCATACGTGAGCGGCTGCCGTTCTTGACTGATGGCTGCCTTAGCAGCTTCAAAACGCTTCGCAGACTGGATGTAGTCCACGCGCCCCACAGATCGGAGCGCCAACTGATGCCACGTCTCACCGCGCAGCGTGATGACGTCGTTTCCGAACGTCACAACTCTGTGCAGGTGGGCTTCGTACTGCTCGGCCGTCTTGTCGCCAATCGCCTTGAGGGCTTTTAGGCCTCTGCGAACTTCTTCATCAGCATCAGCCGATGGTTGAACGATGGTCAATCCTCATCTCCTTGAATCGTATCCGAAAAGTGCAAACACTATATTATAACACATTTTTACTGAGAATGCACTGAAAACTGATTCTAACAGATGTCTGGTATACTGTTAGTAATGGAAAAATCAGTAAAACTTGAAGATATTGTTAGTTTAGCAAAGCGCCGTGGCTTTATTTACCAAGGATCAAACGTGTATGGCGGGCTGAGCGGTACTTGGGATTACGGCCCACTAGGTGTTAGCCTGAAACGAAACATTATGAACTTATGGTGGCGTATGTTCGTTGATGAGCGCGCCGACATGTACGGCGTGGATGCGGCAATTTTGATGAACCAAAAAGTATGGCAGGCAAGTGGGCATGTTGATACATTTACCGACCCGCTTGTAGAGTGTAGTCACTGTAAGGGACGGTTCCGCGAAGATAAGCTTGATGACCCAAATAAATGTCCAGCCTGCGGTAAAGAGGGTACATTTGGTGAAGCTCGAGCATTTAACATGATGTTTCGAACATTCGTTGGTCCTAGCGGACAGAATGATTTGACAATAGGTGAGCCAATGGAAGGTGCTGACGACAAGCATAATCTTCAGGGTATGAAGGCGATGACGTATGATCCGAATGCAATTAGCTATCTGCGCCCAGAGACCGCCCAGGGTATTTTTACTAATTATAAAAATGTTGTAGACAATTTTTATCCAGATTTACCGTTCGGTATTGCACAGCAGGGTAAAGCATTTCGAAATGAAATTAGCCCACGTGATTTTGTGTTCCGCTCTCGAGAGTTTGAACAAATGGAGATTGAATACTTTGTGCACCCTGATAAGTGGGAGGAAAGTTTTGAGCACTGGGTAACGAAGTGTAAAGAATGGTTTGAAGCACTCGGTTTACCTGCAGAAAGTGTACACGAGTTAGAAGTGCCAGAAGATGACCGTGCACACTACAGCAAGCGCACGATTGACTTTGAATTTGACTACCCGATTGGACGTGAAGAATTAATGGGCTTAGCGTATCGAACCGACTTTGACCTTGCTAATATTCAGCGTGCAAGTAAAAAAAGCATGGAATATCAGGTGAAGGGCACTAACGAAAAGTTTGTGCCACACGTAATTGAACCAAGCTTTGGTGTTGAGCGGGCACTGATGGCTGTACTGGTGAGCGCTTACCGCGAAGACGAGCAGAACGGCGAGAAACGTATTTACTTAGCTTTGCCAGAGCACCTGGCCCCGGTTAAGTACGCTGTGTCGCCACTGCTTAAGAATAAGCCAGAGTTGGTAGACAAAGCGCGCGAGGTATACGCGAAATTATCCAAAGAAAATCCAGGCCGCGTAATGTGGGATGATAACGGTAACATTGGTAAACGTTACCGCCGTCAGGACGAAATTGGTACGCCGCATTGTGTGGTGATTGACTTCCAGACACTTGAAGACGACAGTGTAACGATTCGAAATCGAGATACAACTGAGCAGCAACGCACATCTATTGATAATATATAGCCTAATACGTAGTAATTTCTTCAAACATCTGTGAATGTGCTTTTATTTTAAAACACGCAGCAGTACACTTTGTAATTCATGGATTACAAAATGCACAGTATAGTCAGCCGAGAGTACGATAACTGAATATTAGATGATACAGCGTATGCCGAGTATACTAACTCTATGAAGCCACGACTAATAATCGAACAAAAAATAACCGCTTTTGTGAATAAATACATGGTGTACAGTGCGAGCGTGGACGGCGCTAAGAGCGGCTTACTGGCACTTGCTCAGCAAAAACGAATTGCCCTTAAAGAAAAGGTGACGTTCTACAGCGATGAATCGAAGAGTAGTGTGTCGTTTAGCTTCCGTGCAGAAAAGGTGTTGGATGTACACGGGCGCTACTTCGTTGAAGGGCAGTCCGGTGAGCAGGTTGGTGTATTCCGTAAAGTGTTTGGCCAGAGTTTGGCGGTAAGTACCTGGAGAATTATGGATGCCGCCGGCAATGATGTACTGGAAGTAAAGGAGAGTAATGTGGCACTGGCTATAGCAAGGCGCTACGGCGGCTGGATTCCGATTGTTGGTGATCTGATTGAGATTTTGACGCTATTTTTGAAATATCACTTTGTATTCGTAGATATTAGAACCGGTGAGGTTGTTGGTAAGTATGAAAAGACCACGTTGTTTCGAGATCATTACACGCTGAGCTGCACTGATGAGGTGTGGACTACGAATGGTTGGCGTACGTTGGCTGCAATGGGAGTGGCGCTCGATGCACTGCAGTCGCGGTAAGGTAAATAGAAGTTAGTGTATGGGTAACAATAGGCATATAGGTGTATCAGTAGCTGCAATCACGGCAGCTTTGTTGCTGTTGATTATTGGGATGAGCGTAACAATATTGGCGATAAACAATGAAGTAAAAGTACGGCCAGATACAGGTGCGAACAAGAGTTCTCATACTGTAAGTAATCACGATCATTCAAATGATAGCGCGCACGATCACAAAGTAGCCCCGCCGGCTACAAGCGAGAAAGCGGATTTACTAATTATATTTTCAGACAGTGGGTTTGATCGATCTACTTATGAAGTTAGCGCTGGTGATACGGTTCGGGTAGAGAACGGCTCTAGAAATGCATTTTACTTTGCTACTGGTGACCACGCCAACCATACAATCGATTCACCGTTGAATGTAGGTACTATTCAGCCAGGAGGGGCATCAAGTTTTATAGCTCCAGAACCAGGTATATATAATTTCCATAATCACAAAAATGAGACACAAGCGGGTACACTAAGGGTTCGGTAATTTGGTACAATTAGGTGAGTAAGTAAAGAAAAAGGAAACATGGAAGAAAAAGCCGAAACGACTGATATTTTTTTGTGGGCAAACCAAACCGATGCGGTGAAAAATGAACTCACGTTAGAGATGTTCTTGTTTAACAAGAACTACACTCCCTATGAAGTAAAGTTATCGAAGTCTCTTGAAGCACAGGCGAGAACACTGTTTGTTAATGATTTGGTGAACACCGTAAACTTTGGTGCTGGTACGGGCATGAGTGTTCGAGATTTCGAGCTATCTGAAGCTGAAGAGAATGTGCTTCTGAGGACTGATGTTGAGAAAGTGGGTCGCGCAGAAACGTTACTGTACTTAATCGAAAAAGAGCGTTCGGATATACTGCAGTTTTCTGAAACTGAGCATGAATTCAAGCGCGTCAAAGGAATCCTGATAAAAGTTACTCGGCCCGATGGAAAATATTTTTATGTGGCAAAGGCGGTTCAGCAGAGTAATGTGCTGCCAGGAGCGGTGAGCTGGCAGTTAACAGGTGATACGTTTGCGCCGTTTGAGCCTGAAGTAGGTGTGAAGTTACCGAGCGATAATCAGGTGTTGATTGTAGATGGAAATATATTTGTATTTAACCAACCAAAGTTCGAAAAACTTTTTCAGTATGAATACAAAAAGCAACTCATCGCCGAAAAAAAGGTAGAAGAAATTCTTGCAAAGTACCAGTTGAGTTTGCCTGATGGAATGGATTTGCAAAGTTTGGTGCGCGAAAAGCCCGGTGTCGTAAGTAAACTGCAAAAGCTTGAAGTGGGAGATATCTCGCAAGATCAAGCAATTGAATACGCCGACTCTATGCAGCTTGATCTTATGACTGATGACAACAATGCCATTATCATTATGGATGGTCGCGACTTAGATATGTTTGTAAATCTAATAAATGAAGATTACATAACAAGTGAGATTACTGGCAAGCGTTACGTGATTAAAAGTAAAAAAGCACTCGATGAACCAGAGGGCGAGCCACCGAGGGGCTAGAAGTTGGTGCCGTCCTTGTAGTTAAGGTTTATGCTCCAGCAGTTGTATACGGGAACATTACCTGAGTTTGATTCGAACCTTGCGCCAAAAATATAGTTTTGGCTGTAGTCATTGGTGCTACAACTATTTGAGTTATTGCGAAAACCAACGGCGTACTTGTACTGATAATTACCACTGTTAATTGGGTCTCTGAATTCTTTGCCTAGGTATTCGTTGGTTAATAAGCCTGCGATTTGGTGTATTGAACATATGCGAGATGCTGTGTTATCTCCAGCCTGGTACGTTCCGCCATCACAAGTAGGATATCCATTGTTATTAATTTTGTAGAGCTCTAGGGCCTTTTTAATAGCGCTAATATCACTTGAGCGCTGTGAATCACGGGCTCTGGTTTGTATTCCGTTATATGCAACTACAGAAATAGCTGCCAGAATCGCAATAACAACAATGACGATAAGAAGTTCAACAATAGTAAAACCGCGTTTATTCATAAGCATAACTATAATGAATCACGATGATATCAACAACCGCAACTCAAAATATTAGTATTGCGGCTGGGTGACTTACCTGGTATAGTAACTCTTACTTAAATGAGTGAACTACAACTAGACGACCCAGACCCCCTTTCGCGTACGCGTGACTACTATGAAAATTATGAAACAGGTTTAACCTACGACGGCTATGAGCTGAGTGGTGATTTACTGCGACAAGAAATAGAATCGCGCGATGAGCGAGAGGCTATTTGCAGCTTATCAAACTATGCTGCGTTAGTGCTTGAACAGCGAGGTGAGGGTGAGCCAACAAGGCGTAAAGTAATTACTGAGCAAGCAGAGCTAATTCGGATAATACATAATGGCGGATGGATATACACCTTTAAAGACAACGCCGGTGATGTGCCGCGCTGCAGAAGTTGGATATTAGGTGGTGAGGGCATAAGCTGGTGTGATAATGAATGGCGATACGAAGAAGCGAGCTCGGTGCAGGCTCGTATGGAGGTGCTTATGCCACTCCAGACTATTGAAGTACCTGAACCCCGTCGCCTAAGCGCAACCCCGGCGCGTATCAAACGCGCTTTAGCTGCATCGATACTACGCGAACGCAGCTAAGCACGCTATACTAATATGTAGATGAATCAGCGCTTGGCGTTAGCAATTATGAACGAGGGGCACCCGGTTTTTTTAACTGGGCCTGCTGGTAGTGGAAAAACATACGTACTAAACCAGTTAATTAAGCTAAAGAAACACGAAGGAAAGCATGTCAGCGTGACTGCAACTACAGGGCTGGCTGCGTCGCACTTAGGTGGCAGTACCATTCACAGCTGGAGCGGTATAGGTGTGCGGGATGAAATCGGCGTGCATTTTGTTGAAAACCTCAGTAAGAGTCGACGTGAAATTATAGAAAAAACCGACGTGCTCATTATTGATGAGATATCGATGATGCACGATTTTCGGTTTGATATGATTGATCAAATTGCTCGCCTAGTACGCAAACAGCCCGACAAACCATTTGGTGGCATTCAGATAATATTAAGTGGAGACTTTTTTCAGTTACCGCCAGTCAATAGGGCAGACAGTGTTGAGGGGCAGTTCGTTGTATTCTCAAAAGCGTGGGCAGAGATTGACCCGGTAATTTGTTACCTAGATGAGCAACATCGGCAGGACAGTGATGATCAATTGAGTGGTATTCTTGATGCGATGCGTGCTCGAGACGTGCGCCGTGCACATGCCGAAGCGTTGCTGGCAAGGGCAGAGGTGGAACCTCCTGAGGGAAGTGTTTTTACCGAGCTGCATACAGTGAACGTTGACGTGGATACGCAAAATTTAGCCAAATTAGAAGAGCTTGATGGCGACGAAATGGTGTATAGTCAAACCTCAACAGGACCAGACGGCTATGTAGAGAGTTTACAGCGTTCGGTGTTAGCGCCAGCTGAGCTACGATTAAAACGTGGTGCCCTAGTGATGGCGGTGAAGAATAGCCTGGAAAAGCGATACGTGAATGGAAGTTTGGGAACCGTTGTGGATTTTGATCCGGCGACCGAATATCCGATTGTAGAATTTTTGAACGGCAAAGAGGTGACGATGCAGCCCGATACCTGGGAGCTGCGTGATGGCGACAAGAAGCGAGCGAGTATTACGCAAATTCCGTTGAGGCTCGCCTGGGCGATTACTATTCACAAAAGCCAAGGTATGACCTTAGATGCGGCCCTGATTGATCTGCGCAAGGCCTTTGTAGCTGGAATGGGGTATGTAGCGCTTAGCCGAGTACGAAGCTTAGAGAAGCTATATCTTAAAGGTATAAATCGGACTGCATTGGAGATTAGCGAAACAGCGTATGATATTGATGATCAACTAAGAAGTAAATCTGCAAACGATGCTCAACGGTTCGCCGGATTAGAAGAAACGTTAGAAAAGGTTGAACTAAAGAAAGCAGCACGTAAACCAAGTGCGTGGGCAGATAAGATTGCGGTAATGCGTGAAACGTACCCTAACGCCTACAGGCCGTGGACGAAAGCGCAGGACGCGTTATTAAAACAGGAGTTTCAACTCGGTAAAACACCGAGCGAGCTATCGAATGAGCTGGGTAGACACGAGGGCTCGATTATTATGCGCTTACAGAAGCATTTTGGTGAAGATGTTATTAGCTAGGCTATCTCGCTGTGAGTGATGGCTGCATAGTATAATAAGAAAGATGGCGATACGACAATCCGAATTTCCGCATGACTTCTTGTGGGGGGCAAGCACAAGTGCACATCAGGTAGAGGGGAATACTCATAACCAATGGACGGTATGGGAGCTTGAGCACGCAAAATCACTTGCCGCACAGGCTGAGTATCATTACAAGGACCTAGATAACTGGGATGATATTAAGGCGCAGGCGAAAAATCCAGATAACTATGTATCTGGCAGTGCCAGCGACCACTATGCTCGCTATAAAGAAGATATCGAGCTAGCTCACTCACTACATATGAACGCGTTACGGTTTAGTGTCGAATGGTCTCGTATCGAGCCAAACATGGGCAGTTGGGACTCACAAGCAATCGCCCACTATCGTGAATATGTATCAAAGCTAAAGAAGCAGGGTATCGAGCCGGTGCTCACGCTATTTCATTTCACAGTCCCGGTATGGTTTTCTGAGATGGGTGGGTTTGAAAAGCGTTCAAACAGTAAGTACTTCATTAGATTTGCTGAAAAAATACTCACCGAACTAGGAGGTGATATACGCTACGTTATCACTATCAATGAGCCGGAAGTGTATGCGTTTGAGAGTTACCATCTAGGACACTGGCCGCCTGGTGCGCAGTCGAAGCGGGCAGCATTAACGGTACTTCGCAATCTAATCTCGGTTCACAACCAAACCGCGAAGATGATTCACTCACTGCATAGTCGCTATAAAGTATCGATTGCAAAAAACTCAAATTATTTCTACCCGGGTGACGATGCAGTATTGTCGGTAAAATCGGCTCAGGCAATGCAATACGGGCAAGATGACTACGTATTAAAACGGGTTGTGAAGCAGTGTGATTTTCTGGCAGTTAATTACTATTTCTCTCACCGTGTATACGGCTATCGTACGCACAACCCTAATGAGCATGTAAGTGATATGGGGTGGGATATGGCACCGGCTGATTTGGAGTTTGTACTAGAGCGGCTGTCACGTAAGTATAAATTACCAATAATCATTACCGAGAATGGCTGCGCAGACAGTAGTGACGCTAAGCGCCAATGGTGGTTAAAAGAAACATTTGGGGCCATGCAACGAGCACTTAAACAAGGTGTTGAGCTCCAGGGGTACTTGCACTGGAGTTTGCTGGATAACTTTGAGTGGGACAAGGGCAAGTGGCCACGATTTGGGTTACTTGCAGTTGACTACACAACTCAGGAACGTACAGTACGACGTAGTGCGAGGCGCTACGGTGAAGTAGTAAAGAAGATACGGAGGATATAACGCTATGGATAGGGTTGGTGTTAAAATGGCGGTCATTGGTGGGGGTACCGGCAGTTTTACGTTACTTAGTGCCATAAAACAGTACACTCGGCATGTTACAGCCCTTGTGAATATGGCAGACGACGGAGGGTCAACTGGGATGCTACGCGATGAGTTGGGTGTACTGCCGCCGGGTGATGTGCGACAGTGCTTGGTAGCCTTGAGTGAATCACCGCAGGTTCGAGACCTATTTAACTATAGATTTGATGGCGGTACATTTGAGGGCCATGCATTCGGTAATCTATTTCTCACAGCACTTGAAAAGATGACTGGGAGCTTTGCAGAGGCTGTCGAAACAGCAGGGGAGGTATTGAATATTACAGGTGAAGTCCACCCGGTTACGCTCGATAAAGTCACCCTTGTGATGCAGCAGGCCGATGGAGTGGTTACAGAAGGTGAGTTTCAGATTGGTCATGCGGACTTTGGAGAGCATATGCGCCCTGAAATGCTACTACGTCCCACGCCAGAGTTAAACCCGGCAGCCTACGACGCAATTATCGATGCCGATATCGTTGTGATTGCTCCTGGTAATATGTATGGCTCCTTGGCGCCTGCACTGATTGTGCCCGGTATGAGCGAAGCACTCCAGCAAACGCAGGCCAAAAAAGTATATGTATGTAACTTGGTAACTAAACCTGGTCAAACCGATGGCTTTACGGTAGCTGATTTTGCCGATGAGATTGAACGGTTCAGTCGATGTACGCTTGATTACGTGCTGTATAATAATCAGCCAGCCTCGAAAGAATTACTAGCAAAGTATTCCAAGGAAGGTGAGTTTGGGGTTGAGTATGACATCAAGCGTTTAAAGGAGGCTCACTATAGCGCTATTGGCGGTAGCTTTATATCAAGCGAGCAGGTACACACAAAGTCGTCAGACCCAATTGCGCATACTCGTACCTTAATCCGTCATGACGCCAATGCGGTTGCAAAGGCCTTGATGCGAATATACTTCACGTAACAGCGTGGTAATAAGCTAGCATGTGTGCCTTGGGTAATTAATGCCGCTCATGGTACAGTATAGGTATGAAAGAAGCTGTTCGGAAATCATCAAAAGTAGTAAAACATTTAAATAAGGTGAATTTTAGTGCAATCGCTCAGACTGAGCGAGACTTTAAGGACGCGGTCCTTACCGTATCTGTATTTGCTAATTTGTTTATACTGAGCATCTGGGTTGCACTACAGGTAACCTCAGAGTATGATACAGCACTTGCGACGTTCTTTTTGCAGCGATAGAACCGACTACTGTAATATGACCTAATTTTCCACAATTATGTGGAAAATTTTGTTTTTTATGCAAAATAACAAAAAAAGTACTTGCAAGTGGGTATGAGTGGGTAGTACTATAGGATCAGTGGAAAAAAGTGGGTAACACCCACAGATAAAAACAAAAACACCACCACTGCATTAATAAATAATCAACGCTAACGCTAGCCCAAATAGCCAGCGAGAAGACGGCACCCTAAAAACGCGATGGATTATTTCGAACGAAAGCTTGATGATAAGCGTCGGTTAACCATACCGACCGAGCTTCGAGAGGAATTAGCCAGCGGGGTAGTCATCACTCGTGGGTTTGGTAGTTACTTGCACCTATACTCACTAAACGTGTGGAATGAGCAAGTAGAGCCAGCCTTGATGGGGAGCATCCTTGACGAGGAAGTAGCCGACTTGAACGTAAAATTCCGAATGGGGAAGACTTCAGCCGAGCTTGACCAAAAACAAGGGCGTATCACGCTAGAGCAGCACTTATTGGAATGGGCGAACATCGACCGAACCATAGTTGCAGTCCGAGCTGGTGCGTATTGGCGGATTTCAGCATTGTAGATTATTTACCGGCGTTTTTGACAGTACGTTAACAATTTATCTAACGAACGTAAAATACCTCGAGATTACCAATCTGATAACCGTGGAGCGTGCACCTGGGCTAGCACATTAAACTTTAGCCTAGTACCTTCCTTAAAACACACCTCCCAAAAAAACTCCACCTCACACATAAGTCTCTCAATTTTCATTCAGCCCGGTATGCATCCGACACGGATACTACTAACTACAACTGGATGAAAACAACTTATACACAAAAACAAACACAACCTGCGAAAACAAACAGCTCTCGGTTGTCAGTTTGGTGATCTCGAATGATAGATAAGGGGCTTGCCCCGTAAGACAAATCTCGAAGTAAATTTGAGATTAGACATTATCCTTTTAAAACTTGCCTAACGGCTCGTTATAACAGAGGTAAAATGCTATACTGTCTATTATTATGAGTATTAAAGCACATCCACCACATAATCATGCTTTACATGTTCCTGTTCTCCTCGATCGTACGACTGAGTTATTATCGCCAAAAGTAGGCGAGTCATATTTAGACTTAACTGCTGGCTATGGCGGTCATGCATCTGTCATCTTGGAGCATACAAAAAATCCGACAGGAGCTGTGTTAGTTGATCGCGATGAAAACGCGATTAAAGAACTCAGTTCATTCAAGGATACGGGAGCCAGATTACTTCATACCGACTTCTTATCAGCTGCCAAGCAGCTGCAGGAAGAAGGAAAGAAGTTCTCTATGATACTTGTGGATCTCGGGGTGTCGTCACCACAGCTCGATAGGGCTGAGCGAGGATTTTCGTTCTCTAAAGATGGACCACTCGATATGCGAATGGATCCGAGCGCTGCACTGTCAGCCGCGGATATCGTGAATCGATCGTCTGAAGGCGAACTCGCTCGTATTATCGTAGAGTACGGTGAAGAGAAAATCGGTTTTGCTCGACGAATTGCAAAAGCAATCGTACGAAGTAGGCCCTTTCACTCAACCGAACAGTTATCTGCGCTGATACTATCTGAGCACCGCGGTAAGTGGCAACGAATCCACCCCGCAACGCGTACCTTTCAAGCACTCAGGATTGCCACCAATGACGAGTTGGGCCAAATTGAGAAATTGCTACCACTACTACCTAATTTGCTTGAACGGCATGGCAGGGTAGGGGTAATCAGTTTTCATAGCCTTGAAGACCGTTTGGTGAAGCGCTATTTCAAAGAACAGTCTGAAGCTGGTTTAGAGGCCGAACTGGACATTCTTACGAAAAAACCGAGTGAAGGGTCACATTACGATGTTCACAACCCGCGATCAAGAAGTGCAAAGCTTCGAGTCGCTGTGAAAAAATAAAACAAAAAACAAGGAAGGGCCAAAAAATGCCTATTCACATCCCAGTACAGAGTCAATCAGTAGAACAAAAAGTTACTGTACGATTCCAATAACACTCCTCTCGTGTCGAGTATCTCTGGTCATTGTTACTGCACCAGGGATACTCACGCTTGAGTAAAACAAACATAAAAACCACCACCACTATGTCACACTCACACTACAATCGAAGCCAGTATGCTGCCCGACGTCGCTCTGGTATGAATCGCAACCAAAATAGCGTTGCATTCGTTTCGAGTATCAAACTTGGCCCAGTCACTCATACTGTACTTGTTGCGCTTATGATAACTGTGCTCGGCTTGATATACTTAACCCAGGCTATTAAAGCAACGAGCTATGACTATGAAACTGAAAAGATTTCTAGTCAGATTACTCGGCTTGAAGAAGAGCAGGTGAATCTTGAGGTCGAAAACGCTAAGCTGACTGCACTAAGTGAAGTGCGTGACAGTAGTGTTGCACGGGCGATGGTTTCGCCTGAAGCACCTTCATACGTTAATAATTAAACCATTATGTAATGCCAACAGATGTACTAGCAAATCGCCGTATCCGCATTTTGGCCACACTGTCTATGATAGTGCTGGCCATTTTTGTGATTCGGTTATTTCAGCTACAAGTTATCGACCATAGTAAATACGTAGCGCTTGCAAGACAAGAACAGGAAAAACGTTTGATAATTCCGGCTATGCGCGGGGAACTATATGTAATGGACGACGGTAAGCCAGTAAAAGCTGTGCTTAATCAGACTGTATATACCATGTTTGTTGACCCAGAAATTGTTGATGAACCTGAAAAAGTTGTAAAGACAATCCGACAGATTGTAGGCGGTAATACCGTAAAAGGATATGAAGACAGCGTATACCAAGAAGACACACGGTATGTGGTGGTTGCGAAAAAAGTTAGCTACACACAGGCACAGTTGGTTCGAGAAAAAAAATTAAAAGGTATTGGTTTTCAGGCTGAGTCAGCCAGGGTGTACCCAGAGGGTAGCTTAGCCGCTCAGACACTCGGATTTGTAGATGCCGATGGTGTTGGACAGTACGGCATTGAGGGGATGTTTGATGAGCAGCTAAAGGGAACTGATGGGTTGCTGCAGTCAGTTACCGATGTAGCGAATGTGCCACTTACTATCGGTGATAAAAATATTAATATTCCAGCTAAAAATGGTAAAAACATTGCCCTAACACTTGATAGATCAGTTCAGGCGTATGCTGAACTTGCTCTAGCTAAGGGGATAAAAAAATCAGGTGCCGATGCGGGTAGTGTGATTGTAATGGATCCGAACAACGGCAACGTCATGGCAATGGCCAACCTGCCTACGTATAATCCAGGTGAACTAAACAAAATACAAAGCTTTGCGCAGGTGAACAATGGAGTAGTGGCGACACCATATGAACCTGGGTCGGTGATGAAGACCTTCACGCTTGCAACGGGTATCGATAAGGGTGTTATTAGTCCTGATTCAACCTACAATAATACCGATTACATACGTGTTGATGACCGTGTGATCTCTAACGCAAGTAAAGGCCAGACGGGAACTATTACGATGCAGCACGCCTTAAACTGGTCGCTAAATACTGGTATGGTAACAATAGCCGAGCGTTTGGGTGATGGCAGTATTAACCGAACTGCCCGTGATACGATGTACCACTACTTATATGACAAGTTTCGACTTGGGCAAAAAACCGGCATAGAGGTATATGGCGAGAGTGCTGGCCGTATCATTTCGCCATCCGAAACAGAGGGTAATGCGGTGCGATATTCAAATATGACGTTCGGCCAGGGTATGGACTT
>JALRDS010000018.1 GCA_023259925.1 Candidatus Saccharimonadia bacterium | reverse complement strand
TTGTATCGAACGCACGTCCTGAAATTGCCGATTACGCCTTCACAACCTTAACACCAAACCTCGGTGTGGCCGATATTGATGACGGTAGTCTTTTAATCGCAGATATTCCAGGGCTAATCGAAGGCGCAAGCCAAGGTAAGGGGTTGGGTGATGCATTCCTACGCCATGTTGAGCGAACATCAGTGCTACTGCATCTCATTGATGCCTACTCAAATGACATTGCGAAAGACTACGAAGTGATTCGAAACGAACTGGCAGACTATAGCCAAGAGTTAGCTACTCGGCCTGAAGTAGTTGCTCTCACAAAAACCGAAGGACTTGATGAAGAATTGATCGCGATGCAGCTCGATGCAGCTAAGAAGGCGGCAGGTCACAACAATGTCATAGCAATATCATCATTGGCGAAAAAAGGGACCAAAGAGCTGCTGCGACAATTAAAGGCTGAAGTAGAATCGGTTCGGAAAAAGGAACGTGAGCTGGCAGAATCCGGCGATGAGCCAAGTGGTATTACTCGTATAACCTTAAGCAACGAAGAACTTTCGAAAGCGTGGACAATTAGTAAGCTTGATGATGGTTCGTACCGTGTGTCTGGGCAACGGATTGAAAAATTTGCTCGTCGCACCAACTTTGAAGGCGGCTACCAAAACATCAATCGTTTGCGTGACATTATGAAGAAAATGGGCATTACCTATGAGCTACGACGCCAGGGTGCTGAAGGTGACTCGATAATTCATATTGGTGACGAGCAATTAACTCTTGTTGAGCAGTAGCATTTCCTTCACTAAGTACTCAAGTAAAGACTTGCTGCTGTATACTAAAGGTGATGGCAAATACCTTCTTTTTTTACGATCTTGAAACAAGTGGATTGAATCCGCGCAGTGATCGTATCATGCAATTCGCGGGCCAGCGCACTGATATGGCGCTGCAGCCAATAGGTGAACCAGTCAACGTACTCGTTAAGCTCAACGATGATACTCTGCCGAGCCCTGAAGCAGTTATGGTGACGGGCATTACCCCACAGAGCACACAGGCTGATGGATATACCGAAGCGGAGTTCGCCCGGTTTTTACAAGATGAGGTATTTACCCCAAACACTATCACGGTAGGGTTTAATAGCGTGCGGTTCGATGACGAGTTTATCCGCTATTTATTTTGGCGAACCTTTCACAACCCATATGCTTGGGCATGGAAAGATGGACGGTCTCGCTGGGATATTCTAGATATTGTTCGTATGACGAGGGCACTAAGGCCTGACGGCATTAACTGGCCGGTAGACGATGAGGGCCGGGCGACAAATCGACTGGAGCTGATTACAAAAGCAAACGGTATTGTGCACGAAAATGCCCATGATGCGTTGAGTGACGTGGAAGCGCTGATTGATGTGTGCAACATACTGCACCAACATCAACCGAAACTGTTTGAGTATCTGCTATCAATTCGTGACAAAAAGTCAGTTCAGAAATTAGTGAATCTAGACGACAAGCAGCCGTTTGTGTACACAAGTGGACGCTATAGCGCTGAGTATAACAAAACAACTGTGGCGTTTCCGCTTACCTCGGCACCGAACAGTAATGTTGTAGTGTATGATCTTAGGCACGACCCAAGTCAGTTTATAACTCTATCACCTGACGAGCTCTCGAAAAAAATGTATGCCAGCTGGGAAGAGCGAACTGCTGATGGCTTTGTGCCACTGCCTGTTAAAACCCTGCAGTACAATCGCTGTCCGGCGGTTGCGCCACTTGGTGTACTCGAACAAGAAAATGGCTGGGAACGCATTAGTATAACACTAACAGATGTTGAAAAACATAAGCAAATACTGCTTCAGCACCCGGAGTTTGCGGAAAATATTCGCTCACTTGCTGAAAACCGGCCTGCGTTCGTGACCGGTAGTGATGTAGAAGCGAAATTGTACGAAGGATTTTTAGATGGCACAGATAGCATGCGTGTTGAAGCGGTGCGAAATGCAACCGAGTCCGAGCTCGCTGATTTTCATCCTTCGTTTAATGATGAACGACTAAGCGACCTGCTGCTCCGATACAAGGCCCGGAATTACCCGCGAACACTCAGTGAAGATGAGATGGAAGTATGGGAAAAATGGCGCTCGGCGCGCATTGCGGCCCAGCTAAAGCCCTTTGTTACCAGCTTGCATAAGCTTTCCAGCAGTGTATCTGCCGACAAGCATTTTTTGTTAGAAGAGTTGCAACTATGGGCCGAGGCAATTATGCCCGTTGGTGAGGGCGAAGCATAGAAAATAGCTTTGTTATTGGTGGCAATATAACAGTTCCAATAATAAGTAATCCAACAATTGCATAGCCAAGGAGCATAGCTTGGGGGTTGATCGCACTGGTTGCCCCAGGGTATATGCCAAATAGTAAAAGCATAGCTGCTGTTTCAAAAAAATTGATTACTAGTAAGTAAATACAGAGAGATCCAAGTAAACTACTAGCTATGATTGATTGTTTCATGGGGCACCTTTCTGTCCGCTAAATGTTGGTAAAATAGAATTTATTACAATATACTCTTAGTTTAGTCAAACGGCAAGCATAGGCGTGTTTGATTGACTAACTGGGCGTAGGCGACCTAAAAATGGTATAATAAAGTGTTATGTCGAATGTACTTAGAGTAGTAGGCGCGCGTGAACACAACCTAAAAAATATTAGTGTTGATATTCCGCGCGACAAATTAGTGGTGATAACTGGACTTAGCGGCTCAGGTAAATCTAGTTTGGCATTTGATACGATTTACGCCGAAGGTCAACGTCGTTACGTGGAAAGCTTATCAAGTTATGCGCGGCAATTTTTGGGGTTAATGGAAAAGCCTGATGTCGATCAAATCGATGGACTTAGTCCGGCTATCTCAATTGATCAAAAGTCGACCAGCCGTAACCCGCGTTCAACAGTGGCAACTGTGACAGAAATATATGACTATATGCGGCTCCTATTCGCTCGCATTGGCGTTCCGCATTGCCCGGTATGTGGCAATGAAGTGTCTCGTCGTACGCCGCAGGCAATCATCGATGAAATTATGAAATTAGAAGACGGCCTTCGGCTAATGATTCTAGCGCCAATTGTTAAGGATAAAAAGGGTGAGTTTGCTCATGTTCCTGAACAGTATCGTCGGCTCGGCTTTGCTCGTGCCCGTGTTGACGGTGTGGTGTATGCACTTGATGAATTCCCGGAACTCGACAAAAAGTTTAAGCACAATATTGAAATAGTCGTTGATCGAATTGTGATGGGTACAGCACAGCTTAGTCGTGTTGCACAATCTGTTGAGCAGGCGCTTGATATTGCCGATGGTGTAGTAGAGCTACACGACGTCGATAACGATCAGGTAACCGTATTCAGTCAACGTTACGCATGCGTCGATCATCCTAATGAGGATATCCCCGAACTTGAACCACGGCTGTTTAGTTTTAACGCTCCACAAGGTGCCTGCCCAGTTTGTACAGGGCTTGGGAGCAGGCTAGAAGTTGATCCAGACTTAGTCTTCAACCCACGCTTAACTATTTCCGAAGGTGCAATCCGCCCATATAACCGAGTAAATACTGATGCGTGGTACATGAAAAAGCTAGCGGTGGTTGCTAACGCGCATGGGTTTAGTATTCAAACACCGGTAGGTGAGTTGAGTGATGATGCACTCGATAAGGTGCTTTATGGCACCGGTAACCAAAAATACACCGTTCAGCTTGGAAATGGTCGCCAATACGATTCGACGTACGAGGGCGTAATTCCGAACCTTGAGCGCAGGCATAAAGAAACTGATAGTGAGTTTATGCGTAAGGATATTGAACGATTTATGCGCGAACGCAAGTGCCACGCCTGCAAGGGTTCAAGATTGAAACCAGTGGTTCTCGCGGTTACCGTTCATGGCTTGAACATTATGGACATCACCAACCTTGGAGTAGATGAGGCCTTAGAATTATTTAAAGAACTCAAACTCTCTGACCAAGAGCAGTTTATTGCATCGCAAATTCTGAAAGAAATCACTGCACGATTAGGCTTTATGAGTAACGTCGGCTTGACGTATTTGGAGTTATCGCGAGCTGCAAATACGCTCAGCGGTGGCGAGGCACAACGTATTCGATTAGCTACGCAAATCGGTTCCGGACTTCAGGGTGTGTTATACGTGCTTGATGAGCCATCAATCGGCTTGCATCAGCGAGACAACGACAAGTTAATTGAAACCTTAAAGCACCTTCGTGACCTTGGTAACACTGTGCTCGTAGTGGAGCACGACGAAGACACAATTCGCCAAGCCGATTACTTACTTGATATTGGTCCGCATGCTGGCGTGCATGGTGGCCAGGTGGTTGCACATGGTACGCCGGAAGAAGTAGCAAAAGATACGAATAGTATTACGGGAAATTATTTATCAGGGCGTGAATCGATTGCTGCACCGAAGAAACGTCGGAGTGTACAGGCTGACCGACAGTTGCAAATTCTAGGGGCTGCAGAAAATAATTTGAAGAAAATTGATGTATCAATACCGCTTGGAGTAATGACTGTGGTAAGCGGAGTGTCGGGGAGTGGCAAGTCTACGTTAGTCAATGATATTCTAGCCAAAGAGCTATCTGCACGACTGCACAGAGCCCAGAGTGTCCCAGGCAAGCACGAAACCATTGAGGGCATTGATCAACTCGATAAAGCAATCATTATTGATCAGTCTGCGATTGGTAGAACACCACGTTCAAATCCTGCAACCTACACTGGGGTGTTCACTCCAATCCGTGAGTTATTTGCGAGTACGCCTGAAGCCAACATTCGTGGCTATAAAGCAGGTCGTTTTAGCTTTAACGTGAAAGGTGGTCGTTGTGAAAACTGCCAGGGTGACGGTGTGATTAAAATTGAAATGCACTTCTTACCGGATGTGTACGTGACCTGTGATGAATGTGGCGGTAAGCGATACAACCGGGAAGCATTAGAAATTAAATATAAAGAAAAAACTATTAGCGATGTACTCGAGATGACTGTTGAGCAGGCAGCTGGGTTCTTTGAAAACGTCCCAGCAATCGCTCGTAAGCTCGACACGCTGGTCGATGTCGGTTTGGGCTATATTCGATTAGGTCAGCCAGCAACTACGTTTAGTGGCGGTGAAGCCCAACGTATTAAGCTAGCGAGCGAGCTTAGCCGGCGCTCGACAGGTAAAACACTGTATATTCTCGATGAGCCAACCACGGGGTTGCATTCGGCCGACGTTAAGCGACTTCTTGGTATCTTGCAGCAGCTTGTGGAGGGCGGCAACAGCATGGTTATTATAGAGCATAACCTCGATGTTATTAAGTCAGCCGATCATGTTATTGATATGGGCCCCGAAGGTGGCTCTGGTGGCGGTCAAGTTGTAGCAGAAGGTACGCCAGAACAAGTAGCGAAAACGAAGTCGTTCACTGGAAAATACCTAAAGCAAGTGCTTTAAAATACAAACTTTAGTATATAAATACCGAGCGCGAGTAATCCAATAAATACAAAACCAAGTATGTCGATGTATTTTTCAATTGTATCTTTGTATCGTCTACCGAAGTGGTGCATTAAAAATGCAACTAAATAAAATCTAATTCCTCGCCCTATAATTGAGCCAACAATAAAGAGTGGCAGAAACATGTTTGCAGCGCCACCAGCGATGGTGAATATTTTGTACGGAATTGGCGTAAATCCAGCAACAATAACCGCGAGCGCACCGTAATCGGCGAACCACTGTACCGCGCCGTCGTAGGCGTCTTTATAGCCAACATCTATAATAATTGGCATGACCGCGCTGATGGCGACTATCCCGATAAAATAGCCAAATAAACCACCAGCTACACTGCTGAGTGTGGTAATGGTAGCTAAGCGGAACCACTTTTTAGGGTTTGCCACTACCATGGCAATCAGTAACGGGTCGGGCGGAATAGGGAAAAATGAGCTTTCAGCGAAGCTCAGGCCACCCAGGGCTTTTTCGGCTGATGGTTTTTCTGACCAGCCGATTACCCAATTGTAGCTTTTACGCATAACTCGTCGCGGTGTGTTAAAAAGGCTTACGATATGCCACCAGGGTTTCGTATCGTCAAAGTTATCGTAATTGGGTGCGTTGTTGTTTGTCATGCTTATCCTAGTATACACTGGTAATTAACAGTTAACTATGGTATAATTAGAAATTGATACAAATTAATTTACTCCGGAAACGTATTCCAAGAAAGGAAGAGAGATGGGAGACAAAGTAACACTAAGTTTAGACGAACGTACCGTCCATGGTAAAAAAGTAGCCAACCTGCGTAAGCAAGGGCTGGTACCTGCAGTAGTATACGGTCAGGGTACTGATCCAATTAGCGTGCAAATGGAAGACGGGGTGTTCACAAAAGTATATCGTCAAGTCGGTACTCACGCACCGGTACACTTAAGTATTGGCTCAAAGAAAAAAATTGCCATGATTAAAGACGTTGACCGCGACCCAGTAAAAGGCACAGCGCGACACGTATCATTCCATGCGGTAAATGCGAAAGAGCCTGTTGTGGCAGAAGTACCGGTCCGCCTGGTTGGCGAAGGTGAGTCGGAAGCTGAAAAAGCTGGTCTGATCATCTTGCAAAACCTCGAAAAAGTAGAGGTAAAAGCGCTTCCAATGGACCTCCCTGAAGCTGTTGAGGTTTCTATTCTCGCACTTGCGGAAGCTGGCCAGAAGGTAACTCTTGCTGATGCAACACTGCCAAGTGGTGTTGAACTTGTAGAACATGATAGTGGTCACGGCGATGACGACGAGGAAAAAACATCTGTTACTGACCTAATGGTAGCGAGTGTTTGGGAGCCTGCGGCATTGCAAGCAGCCAACGAGGCAGCGGCTGGTGATGGTGAAGACGCTGGTGACGTTGCATCTGATAACGGTGAAGACACAGATCAATCTTCACAGTCAGAAGAATCAATGCCAGGCGGAAAAGGTCAAGATGAGCCAAAGCAATCGAACGTTGATGCAAACAGCTAGAGTCTAGCTCTTAAAAAAGCGGCCGCTGATGGCCGCTTTTTTGTTTTATCGATGAGCGCTTTATGTGCTAGTCTTCAATAAATCCACCACTTTGGTGGTTCCAAAGTGACTCGTATATGCCGCCTTGAGCCAACAGCTCCTCGTGAGTGCCATCTTCAGCAATCTGGCCATCTTCAAGTACTATAATGCGATCGAGTTTTGCAATAGTACTCAACCTGTGGGCAATCACAATCGAAGTACGACCTTTCATTAACTCATCCAGACTACTCTGAATGAGCTTTTCACTTTCAGAATCAAGCGCACTCGTCGCTTCATCGAGCACAAGAATTGGAGCATCTTTTAGGATAGCTCGTGCAATTGCAATGCGTTGCCGTTGCCCGCCGCTCAATTTTATACCTCGCTCACCCACCATCGTGTCAAAGCCATCTGCCAGCGACTCGATGAATTCTAGCGCATTTGCTTGCTCCGCAGCACGGCGTATTTGGCTATGTGTCGCAGTCTCGTTGCCATATGCAATATTATCTTTTAGAGTGCGGTGAAATAACAGCGGTTCCTGTGGTACGTAGGCGATACTTTTACGCAGACTGGTTTGCGATAGATTTTTAATACTCACACCGCCGACTGATATCTCGCCATTAGTAACGTCTGAAAACCGGAGTAGCAAGTTTACGATAGTTGATTTACCGGCGCCCGAGTGCCCTACTAGACCAACTTTTTGGCCTTCAGGAATCGATAACGTAATACCGTTAATCACATTTGTTTTACCATCTGAGTATCTGTATTCTATATCTTTGAATTCGATAGTTGGCACAATGCTCGGGAGCGCAGTTGCGTTGATGGGTTCTTTGACGATATTAGCCGTAGACAGCATCTCTGCCATAGGTTGGGCTTCAAGGAATGCTTGATCGTAGCCGTTAATAATATCGCTCAGTGCGAAGAGTTGAGAACCAATTCGCTGCATGTAGGCTAACACAAATATCGCGGTAGCTATATTCATTGTGCCATTTGCTACCAGCTGGGCAGATATAATAATTGACACCACTTGCACCACTACCATTAGCAAAACTCGTAGCGATCCTTCAGCGACAATAAAGCCAATATCTTTTTGAAACACTTTTGTAAAACGATTTGTCTTTTTACTGAGTGATGCAATTTCACGAGTCTCGCCTGCGTAACTTTTAACTACTAAATTATTCGTTAAAGAATCGGCCACCTCACCATGGATCTCACCAACTAAAGTTTTACGCTCATGCCGCCATGGTGCTCGCTTTTTCGTACTCCAGCGAATTTCAACTGCGAGTAGTATGATTAATCCAGCAATAATTATCGCTACAAGTGGTGATTGAAACGCTAAAATTGTAAGTCCGCTTCCTATAGTTAATATGAAACCAAGTGTGCGAATGATGAGTAAGTCTTGAATTACGACATAACTACGTACGAAGTCAATGTATTTACTGGTCATGGCGCCAATTTTTTGATTTGCAAAGAACGCGCTGTCTTTCTGGATAAGCGTACTAAAGGTTGATTGTCTTAGGCGGCGCAGTACGTGTGATTCGGTAATCATGAGCGACTGAAATCCGATAAAGTTCAGTAATGCGCCTAGTAGGCCAACCCCAGCAGCAATGTATAGTAGCTGGGTAAACTCTTCACCACTACTTAACTTACCAATAGCTTGGCTCAGAACGTACGGTAAGATACTGTCGATTGTAGTGGCGCCAATTGGAATAGCAACTAAAGCAACAAAGAATGTTAGCTTATGGTACCGAAGCTGGTTCCAGTACAGCGAAAGGGTAGTCCGATTCACGGGGTATAAAATTCCTTTGAATTTAAAATTAGTAGTGGCTGCTAGTGGTTCGACACGTCCGAACGTATACAGGTAGAGGAATTAACCTAATTGATTAATTCATAGTACGTTTAAGTATAATGTACTATTTACTTTTTAGCTAGAGGTGGGGTGTTAGCTACCAGTCCGAGGGCTAATGCAACGAGTGCCGCGTTTTTAATTATGTACTGGCCCTCTAGATTTGGTACCAACGGCATTACCCAGACTGCTTCAGGGTAGAGTAGGAGAGGTGCGCTTACTAACAGCATGTGCCCGAACATAATAAACAGTGCAAGCCGCGTCATTTTAGGGAACAAAAGTAGTAGCCCGATCGCACATTCAACTGCAGCCAGTAGTAGATAGAGTTCATTAGCTACACTGCCAAACCCCATGCGCTCTGCAAAACCAATTGCAAGCTCATTGGCTGGGCTCGCGCCAAAGATTTTCAGAGCACCAAAATAAAAATAGATTATAAACAGTGACCAGCGAGCAATCCACGAGTAGTTTTGCTTCGCGAATCGAATGAACCAAGTATCAAATGTGTGTATAGTGCTCATGCCTGCATTATACCGCTTGAAATGGTATAATAACAGAGATGCAAAAAATTCTTCTGTACTATAGATTTACGCCTGTTCAAGACCCTGACGCGGTAAAACTATGGCAAAAAACCTTGTGTGATGGGCTGGGGCTTCGTGGCCGCATTCTAATTAGTCATCAGGGTATTAACGGTACTGTTGGTGGTGAAATGGATGACCTTAAAGCATATATTAAGGCAACAAAACAGTATGCTGGTTTTAAAGATATTGTCTTCAAGTGGAGTGACGGTTCAAAAGAAGACTTCCCGCGAATGAGTGTGAAGCACCGCCGCGAATTAGTTGGTTTTCAGAATAGTGATAACGAAATTCAAGTTGATGAATCGGGTGTAGTGGGGGGTGGTAAGCACATAAAGCCACGTCAGGTGCACGAACTCATTGAAGAATATGGCGACGATGTGGTGTTCTTCGACGGTCGTAACGCGCACGAAGCAAAAATTGGTAAGTTTAAAAACGCCATTGTGCCAAATACGAACACCTCACGTGATTTTATTGCCGAACTTGAGAGTGATAAATACGATAGCATTAAAGATAAAAAAGTCATTACGTACTGCACTGGTGGTATCCGTTGCGAAGCCATTAGTGCCATGATGAAAAAACGCGGCTTTAAAGATGTGTATCAAATCGACGGTGGTATTGTGAAGTATGGTGAAGCCTACGGTGACGATGGCCTATGGGAAGGTAGCTTACGCGTATTTGATGATCGTATGACCGTTAATTTTAGTGATCATGCAAAAACAATCGGCGAGTGCACGCACTGCGGCAGTAAAACATCTAATTTTGAAAACTGTGCATTAGCAGAGTGTAACGACTTGGTGTTAATCTGTGAAACGTGTAAAAAAACGCCAGAGTTATTGTTTCATACCGACGTTTGTCAGCGAAAGCATCACGCAAAATCCCTTGCCAGGTCATAGTAGCCTATTTGCGAAAGGCGCCAGGCGAGCGCTATACTAGAAACAGTAACTAGTAATGGCCAGAAAGTGGGGGATTCATATGTTTGAGCAAACCGATGCGTTTAGCAGTTTTGCCGTGACCAGTAAAACAGACGCAATGCACTTTTATGGCGACGTGCTAGGGTGTGACGCCGAAGCAACGGCTGAAGGCATTGAGCTTCATTTTCCGAACGGAAACACTATCT
>JALRDS010000037.1 GCA_023259925.1 Candidatus Saccharimonadia bacterium | reverse complement strand
GTTACTGGGCTCATAGGGTAATTATAGCATTAGCACAATTACATGCCTGAAGCGTATTCAAATGTGTGGACTGTATTTCTTTAGCATTTGGCGGTGCTGTCTGTAGAGCGGGTCGCATGCTGCAACTGTGTTCCAAAACTCCTGCGAGTGATTCATGTGTTTAGTATGCGACAACTCATGAATGAGAACGTAGTCTATAAGTTCATACGGAAGATTCATTAACGCAATGTTTAAGGTGATTGTTTTTTGGCTACTGCAGCTCCCCCACCTACTACTGGCGTGACTAAATTTGATTGTATTGTAGTCAAACCCATACGTAGAAGCCGCATGGGCTATGCGTACTGGTAGATGTTGCGACGCTTCGCGTCGAAGTACTTTAATTATTTGTGTGCGAACAAGCTGAAGAATGTCAGGTTTTTTCAGGTCACTCATATGAGCTGCGGTAACAATCACCTGGTGGTCTATTCGCTTTACTGAGAACGTACGCCCTTCTCGAATATGAAGGGTGTGAGCCTTGCCGATACCCATGCCGTCAATCAATGTCAGAACTGGTCGTTGGCTAAATAATTCCCGAATGTCGTTACGTGATGTCGACACCATACGTTTAGCCATAAATATGGGTACGTAGCTCGGTATAGAGATACGGAGGTTACCCGAAGGTGTTACGCTAGCCTTCATAGACTTTGCTAGGCGTGACTTGCGTACGTCGACTGTGCCGAACTCTTTATCGATGAATGATGGCACGGTTGGAAGTTGCCCTAGCTTATGGTGATGTTGCCGCGGTGGCGTGCAGGTACTGCCCCTCGGCTTTCTGCTTTTGGTAGCGGGCGCCCATCACCTGATAATTTTTTTAATACAGTTTTTGCCTGAGTGGCAAATGTATGCTTTCCGCTGATCACTAAGGCTTGTTCTACGCCAGATGGTGCGCTGAATCGCTTTACGTTATCTTCAAACTCTTCTTTTGTGGCTGATGTCTGTTTGCGTACGCGCCCCATGGCTGTATTAGTATCGGTTTGCACCCACACAAGGAGCACTTCGTAGCCTGCTTTTTTAACAAGCTGCGCTAACTCAATTCTATCCGCTTTAGACCCACTTGATTCTATAACAACGGTAGCTTTTGTTTTTAACACTTCTTTTAATACATGGTTTGTTATAGATTTATAAGCTGATTCGTCGTGAGCGTACGTAGCGAACGCTGATTCATCAATAAATGGCGCCGAGAATGTGTCGGCAAACTTTTCGGCAAAAAATGATTTACCACTCCCCTGTATACCTATCACCACGATGGCATGCGGTTTTTCTAACTGCAGTGATTTCATATATAGCTAAGTATAGCAAATAATCACTCATAGGTGTTAGTAGTCGGAGTCATTGCCAAGTTCGAGCAGTGTTTTTACTAACTCTTTACGCCCCAAATGCGACGTGTCAATCTGATTATGCTGAGCAATTACATATCCTTGGATTAGTTGTTTGAGATAAATGGCATCTTTGCGCCAGAAATAATCAATTTCGTAGTGGTCTGTAGAATTCATAATGCGACTCGATATGGTTAAAGATCCAAAAATAGGCCCCGTACTGCAGGCAACGTTTAATACGTCTTCAATCCGAATACTGATCACGCTTGATGTCCAGAAGAACGTTCGTTTTGTGATAGTGACTTTTGTGCGGTCAATGGTAACTGAGTCGGGAAATAGATTAATCGGCAATATGACAGTCTGTGCACTAGCTAGAAGCTGATGAGATTTACGCACTAATTTACGAAGGCCCTCACGTGGATCGAGGGTTTTTGCATCACGCTCACCCGCTTCTCTATCACTATCTTGTAAACGAGCTTTTTCAGCTTTAGATAGCGTGTTATTATTCGACCCGTCTTTAATAGTAATTTTGTGCCGTGAACCTGAGTCTGCTGCGCGTCCGAATAGAATCTTATCAGGGTGAAGTGCGCTTACGTCTTGCTTTAAGAATTCTTTCGTTACGTCGTACGTACGCGTTGCTAGCCCGCCCATCTTCCGGCTTTGGCGCATTAACATTTCGTAGGGTGTGGCTTTTTTTGGGCCAAAGTCATCGGAGAGTGTGCCTTGGGTCAGAGTTTTATCTTCGTCCATATGAGCCTCCGTATTTCTATTACAATTCTAGCATATGTAGTGCCATATACAACTAACTTTTACCCGAGTATAGGCAGTAATACTGAGAATTCACTTAAAATTACTCTAACTTTTAGTCTTTTTGTAGATAGTGTCGTGGATCGACCGACGGTCGCGGCTATCGTGTATTTCGTATACGTCGATTATAGTAATGAGTAAAATCAATATGGTTATTGTATAGGCAATCGCCTCCTCGGCAGTTTTTGTTAAAAAACTTTCATTGTCTACTGTGATTGATACGATGTTAAACCATGTTGGAAAAAATTCTATCTTCAAAATGTGGCCTGCGTGTACAAATAGATGGAACAGTTCGTGCGCTACAAGGCTCATCAGCACACCGAAAATAGCGTACCAAATCCTTATGTCTATCAGATATTGTATAAAGTCTCGTGCTTTGAGGACCATGAATGGATAGTACCAAAAAAAGACTCACTGAGTAAGTCTTAATGTCTTCATATGGCAGGGGCTAAAGGATGATTACCGAACCTATTGTGGTATAGCTAGTTTTTCTGACAGGAAAATTAGAGACGAGGAATACTTAGCCTGGCGGGATAATTAAGAAAAATATCTCAAGAAAGGAGTAAAATAGGACTATGAATTATAAGGGAACAATCGTCGAAGAAAGCCTGCTGGATAATAGGCTGATCAATAGTTTCAAGATCAATAAGTTTCGCATTTCGAATGCCGAAAAACCGGAAGATCGCTGGCATTTATATGAAGTTGAAGCTACACCGGAGCAAATTGACGAGCTTGCCGCGCAACTCAAGCCCACTGGCTGGTATACACACGTCTGGCAAAGTGATGATGTAATCGTTGTGTTCCCAAATAAGAAATTTGAGATAAAGTATTCCGACCAAGAAACGTGGAAAGATGCGATTTCCTACGGTAAAGGTATTGGCATCCCAACCGAGCAATTAGATTTTAAGATTGATGAGCATGAGGACTGATATGGGTGCAGATATTGAAGGAGTAAGACGATTTCTCATTGATGCCAATAATGAAGGCTACGGCAATCCCGACGTAAAGATCGAGAAAGCCGATGACGGTGGGCGCATTATTAATCACACCGATGGTAAATGGCACTTTTACGACTACTTCTATGGCGGCCACCCCTATGCAGGCCAAGAGGTTGTTTACGAAGACGGCAAACCCGTCTGGGCGATGCAATACCGCGGCTGGGTACATGACACCGAGCTAACCCCGAGTGATGTTTATGTTTTTCTTCGTAAGGCCTTGCTGCAAGCACCTGAGCAGCACCCGTACCGAGGGCCAGAGGAATACACTGAAGACAACCTCTCTTACGTGAATAGCTGGCAGGGCGACATGACCAACTTTAGTGGCGAAGAAGTAATCACCGAAAACGGCCAAGAAATATACAAAGGCTTGTACTTTGGCGGAACGGTAGACGAGCAATGAGACGAGCGGTGTTTATCCATGGCTGGGGCGGTTTTCCGGAAGAGGGATGGCGTCCTTGGTTACAAGAGAAGCTTGAACAAACTGGCTGGCAAGTTATTAACCCCGCGATGCCTGATGCTGACACGCCGACGCAAGATAAGTGGCTAGTAAAACTGTCTGAGGTTATTGGTGAGCCCGACGATGAAACATACCTCATTGGCCATAGCCTAGGTGGAATAACGATACTACGATATCTAGAAAGCCTGCCCGAAGGTAAGGCTATTGGTGGCGCAATCTTGGTTGCTAGCTTTGCAAATGACCTCACCTACGATGGCTACAAAGGCGAACTGACAAGTTTCTTTACCAAGCCTGTTGACTGGAGCGCCATTAATGCTCGCTGTCCACAGTTCTTTGCTCTATACTCCAAGGGAGATAGCTTGGTTAATGAAGTGAACTACCACGAGCTAAAAGAAAAGCTTCACGCTCAAGGTGAGTTACAGGATGGCTTCAAGCACTATAGCGGCGATGATGGGATTACTGTATTGCCAGTTGTCTTAAAGGCACTTGAGGAAATGGCGAGATGAAAGTACTTAAGATTGACTTGCATAACTATCGCTCGATACACGACGCCTCCTATAATCTTAACGATTACTCGTTACTGATTGGCTCAAATAACGCCGGGAAAAGTACATTCGTCAACGCGATCAGAGCATTTTATGAGAAGGATGGATTTAAATATACTAAGGACAAGGACTATCCTTTTGACCTTAGGGCGGATTCAGTCCGGGAGTCTTGGATTGATATAGAATTTCAACTTACTCAGGATGAATACGATGCACTTGCGGACTCCTATAAGTTGCCAGATAATCGCCTCAAAGTCCGAAAATATTTCGAAACACCTTCAAAAACACACGATGGCAAAACTGCCGCCGGACAAATTTTTGGGTATGGAGTCGACGAGTCAATTAGCAGTAGCCCATTTTATGGTGCTAGCAATGTTCAAAAAGGTATTCTAGGTAATCTGATATACATACCTGCAATCAGTAAGGTAGATGACCATACAAAGTTATCGGGCCCTTCGGTGCTTCGTGATCTAATATCGGGGATACTTTCAGACGTCGATGGTTTTGATAGTCATTTCGGTGCGCTGAGCAAAAACTTTTCTGATTTTTCCGAAAACATGCAGTCGTCATCGACTGGCGACGGAAGATCTGTGCAAGGGGTTGAAGAATCGCTGAATGAAATGATCTCTGAGTGGGGTATCGGGTTTAAGCTCAACTGGACTCCCCCAACTCTTAGTGACGTCATTAAATCTATGATCAGTCCTACTTATACAGATCTTGCACACGGGAAAGACGTGTCAATTAGTGATATTGGCTCAGGATTTCAGCGCCAGCTAATATATAGCATTATTAAGACGGGCGCTGATTTTGCTGCGAAAAAGCCAAAGACGAAGAAGGAGTCGTTTGAACCCGACCTAAACTTGATAATATTTGAAGAGCCGGAAGCATTCCTTCACCCTCCGCAGCAAAATGAACTAGCGAAAAGTCTATATGAGCTTGCATCACTTGATGCTACTCAAATACTGGCGACTACACACTCGTCAAACTTTGTGAGCAACAACCTGCAGTCAATAACTGGACTTGCAAGGTTAGTCAAGGGCCCTTCCGGGGTTTCGTCGATGTTCCAAATAAATGATCAGGATTGGCAGGATATTACAGATAGCAATCTACTAATAAGCCAGTTACCATCATTTTCTGGCGTAACTCCTGCCGATGATCTGCATGCCGACATGGAGGCTATTAAATACGCGATCTACCTCAACCCGGATAGGGCTTCAATGTTTTTCGCCAAGCGTGTATTGATAGTCGAGGGGCCTACAGAAGTGGCACTGATCAATAAGCTTATAGATGACGGCCTGATTAAGCCTGGAATTAGTGGAACAGTTGTGGTGGATGCTATCGGTAAGTTTAATATCCATCGTTTTATGAATCTTCTTGAACGACTTGGTATTGAGCACGCAGTGCTTAGGGATGAGGATCACCCTTCAAATCAGCGCCAGCAAGAAGTTAATGGCCTCATTGAATCAAGCAAGAATTCCTTGACTACTGCAGTCGAGACAGTGACTCCTGATCTTGAAGGCTATCTAGGGCTACCATCATTAGGAAGTCGACGTGATCGTAAACCTCAGAGTGCTATATACAATTACGTGACATCTAATATCAACTCCTCCAACTTGGCTTCGTTCTGTGCTACTGTCGAGGGCCTTCTGTCATAACTGGCCATAAGCTTGGATTATCGCCAAAAGGGCAAAACGGAATCGAACATGCTTAACAGGGGTGGAACGAAATGACAATAAAAATAACCGAACCTAATTTACAGATTAGATTCGGTTTATTTCCTACTTGGCAGGAGTGGAGGGACTCGAACCCCCGACACCCGGTTTTGGAGACCGGTGCTCTAGCCACCTGAGCTACACTCCTGTACCCGATTGATTGTACTAAATTACAGATGAAAAGGCTACTTATTTTGCTGAATTCGAACAGCCCGACGGAATTTACGCTCTGTATCTGGGTCGGCGTAGCGAACAATTGGCTCTGCCGCGAGTAACCGATCTTTTTTTAGTAGTTTCGCATTATCTTTCTCTAGGGTACTCACAAAGTAGCGCTCAATTAGCCATTCCCTACCGGGTACAGTTTTTCCTTGCACGGTCATCATCCATAAATCATCCGACCACTGAATAGTATCTACAATTCTCAGTTTGCCTGCGAGTGTCATTGGCCCGGTTGGTAATTTAGCAATCGATTGCCTAATGAGTTTTTCACCCAGCTCTTTATTATTTACGAGCACATCCACAGCCATGGTTCTTACGCCATTTGGTGTTACCTGAACGGCATCGATTTTTTGATTATGTATCCAAATTATTTCACCACTCAGTGAGCGAAGTTTCGTGGAGCGAAGCGTTAAGCGCTCCACTACACCTGTGACATCAAGAAATGGCTCAACTTTAATATAGTCGCCCACTGTAAACCAGCGCTCAGCAATGATAGTTGCGCCCGCAGTGATGTCGCGAAGTAAAGGCCCTACGGTTTGTCCGGCAATTACAATAAATATAGCACTGGCACCAATCGCTGCTGCCCCACTATTTCTGATTGCAGCGCTGCCCTCAGGGCTCAAAATACGCCATGCTACGTATGCTACAACCGCAACTATCACTACGCGTACTACTGCTACAATCACCCCTAGGTATGTTTCAACCTGTCGTAGTCGAACTGCTTTTATTGCGTCCGACTCATTATCTGAGCGCACCGCCACCTTTTGAGTTATAAAGATAATAAATCGAGCTACATACTTACTGAGCCAGTAGCTCACGGCAATGGCCATAATAAGAATCAGTAATGATCGGTACGGGTTGGCCTGCGTAAAAATATCGCTCAGCTCACGGCCGACCATAGGGAGAAAGTCATTTGTCATCGTTCATATTAGTATAGCTGGTAAAAATGGCCAATTTCAAGATAGAAACCTCTTGAAAAAACCATAAGCGACTCGGTATACTACAGGCAGACAAAACAAAAGGAGGCCGCTAGCGTCTGGTAGAAGATGCTCGGAACGTCAAATGAATATACTGATGCTCGGGTGGGAGCTGCCACCACATAATAGTGGTGGACTCGGTGTGGCATGCTATCACATGTCAAAAGCGCTTGCGATGGCCGGCTCTTCAATCGACTTCGTACTTCCTTATAAGGCTCATCATCCAAAAACAGAGTTTATGCGGATTCATTCTGCTACTCAGTTGCAGCCGCTACACCGTAATGGTATGGGTGCATATGACTCCCCTTCTACAATTACTGATGCCTTGCACCGAAAGCCAACCGATAGGCTTACGACAATCCGTGATGTACAAGCGCGATATGTTGAGTTTGTAGACACGCTGGTTCAATCAACTAAGCCAGATGCCATACACGCTCACGATTGGCTCACAATTGAAGCGGGCATTCGCGCAAAGGAAATCACCGGCGCCCCGTTGATTGTACATGTGCACGCCACAGAATTTGATCGTGCCGGGAGTGGCTACGGAAATCCAATAGTGCATGAGATTGAAGAAGAGGGCCTGTTAATGGCAGATAGAATTATTGCCGTGTCGGAGATCACGAAGGGCTTGATTGTCCACCGTTACGGAATTCCAGCAGATAAAGTTGAAGTAGTTTACAACGCCTTAGATGCAGCCACATTAGACGACGGCTACCAGTATGATCACCGTACCTACAAATACTTAGAGTTTTTAAAACAAGAAGGCTACACGGTTGCAGCTACGGTTACTCGTTTCACGCTGCAAAAAGGACTGTTGCAGTTCATGCGTGCAGCAGCAAAGGCCTGTGAGCGATACGACAAATTAGTATTTTTACTAGCGGGCGATGGTGAACAACGCGATGAACTACTGCAGCTTTCAGCAGACTTTGGTATTGCTGATAAAGTATTCTTCACCGGATTCGTTCGTGGCCAGCAGTGGCGCGACGCGTACACGGTTGCCGACATATTCGTTATGAGCTCAGTCTCTGAACCATTTGGCTTAACGGCGCTTGAAGCCGCGCATCACGATAATGCACTCATTATCACCAAACAATCTGGCGTAGGTGAGGTGCTATCGCACATATTCAGATATGACTTCTGGGATACCGATAAGCTCGCCGATCAATTAGTTGCAATCGCGACTTCGAAGGCTCTACAGTACGAACTTACCGAGAATGTGAAGCGTGAGTATACACGAATATCGTGGGACGCTGTAGCCAAGCAATGTATATCGATGTACGCTACGCTTAAAACCGGAGTGACAGCATGAGCCAAAAAGGTATAGTACTCTATCTTCATGTTCATCAGCCATGGCGAGTAGCTGACTACTCAATATTCGATACCGCTAGTAAACATGACTACTTTAATGATCAGAGTGAAACGGATCGTAATAATCAAAAAGTATTTAATAAGGTTGCCGACAAATCATATAGGCCAATGAACCGGGTTTTGAAAGAATTACTGGATTCTACCCCTGATTTTAAAGTATCTTTAAGCATTACCGGCACCTTTGTTGAACAGGCCGAAAAGTATGCGCCTGATGTGCTAGAAGATTTCAAAGCACTAGTTGCCACTGGTCGAGTAGAGATTGTCGCCGAAACGTATTATCACTCACTCGCCTTTTTCTATTCTCGTGAGGAATTCGAACGGCAGGTAGCAATGCATGCTGATATGGTGCAACGTGTGTTTGGTGTGAAGCCTACCTCATTTAGAAATACCGAGCTTTCGTACTACGACGACATCGGCTCATGGGCGGAGCAAGCTGGCTACAAAGCAGTGCTTGCCGAAGGATGGGATCCAATTCTTGCAGGGCGAACACCAAATCGACCATATCAGCCGCCAGGAACAAATAATATACGGCTACTTACTAAGAACTACCGATTGAGCGATGATATCGCATTCCGTTTTGGTAATAAAAATTGGGAGCAATACCCACTCAGTGCCACTAGCTATGAGCAGTGGCTCAATGCCGCCTTGAGCGATGGCGACATTATTAACTTATTTATGGATTATGAGACATTCGGTGAGCACCAATGGGAAGATACCGGTATATTTGAATTTTTCAAATCACTCATAGTAAGCTGGTCGAATCGCAGTGATGTTAGCTTCTATATGGTAACTGAAGCCGCTGAATCGTTCAGCTCAGCTGGCGAACTGTCTATGCCTCATACAGTTACCTGGGCAGACTCCGAACGGGATTTAAGCGCCTGGCTCGGAAACACTATGCAACATGAAGCAATGCGCTACATATACGGGTTAGAGCACGATATTATTCGTTCCGGCGACATGCAGCTGATTGGCGATTGGCGGAAGCTACAGACATCAGACCATCCGTACTACATGTGTACAAAATGGTTCCACGATGGCGATGTTCATGCCTACTTTAGCCCATACGACTCACCGTACGACGCCTTTTTGTATTACATGAATGCCGTTCGTGATGTTCGATATAGATTAATGGCTTATCACAATAGTTCGCACGGGGGCTTTTAGTGGGTAGACCTGTTGTACTATCGAATGGCGAAATGCATGTTGGGTTGAATAAATTTGGCCTAGTTCATGACTTTTATTTTCCGTATGTAGGACTAGAAAACCACTGTGCGGGTAGAAATATGCGTCATAAGCTCGGCGTATGGGTGAACGGCACTCTTAGCTGGCTGGATGATGAAGCGGCATGGCGAACAGAGTCGTGGACAGCTGATGGTGCACTGATAGGCCACACCCGTGCTGTGAACGATACTCTTGGTGTGATGCTAGAGTTCGACGACCTAGTAGCAACAGATGTAAATGTGTTTATCCGCAATATTCATATAGTGAATCTCTCGGGTAATGTAATTGATTTACGCTTATTTACGCATCAGGCATTTGCCATTGGAGACTCTCGCAGTAATACAGATACTGCGCAGTATTTGCCCGATTCGAATGCCATACTGCATTACCGCGGACGGCGAGCTTTCGTCATTAGTGGCACAGCAGAAAACAAGCCATTCGATCAATTCTCGGTTGGTCTTTTTGGTATTGAAGGGCGTGAGGGTACGTACAGAGATGCGGACGACGGGGAGCTTTCTTGCTCTGTTGTTGAGCATGGTCGAGTTGACTCGACGCTAAGGTTTAAGATAGAAATGCCAGGATTCAGCTCATCTCGCGTTCATTATTGGATTGCAGCAGGGCGATCAACGAGAGATGCATTGTCGGTTCATAAAGCGATAGAAGACAATGGAGTTGATTCATTCTTGTCTTCGTCAGCCGAGTGGTGGCATGAGTGGCTCACTCCTGCAAAGCAAGCAAGCAAATCCTTACCTGTAGCGGAGCGAAGGTTGTTTTTACATAGCGCACTAATAGTTAAATCGCACATAGATAAACGAGGCGCTGTTATAGCCAGCACCGACACGACCATGCTGAACTATTCACGCGATGCCTATGGATACTGCTGGCCTAGGGATGGTGCCTACGCGCTATGGCCACTGATTCGCATGGGATATAAGGATGAACCACTTCGATTCTTTGAATTTACGAAACGCGGCCTCCATCCTTCTGGGTATCTAATGCACAAATATCAAGCCGATGGAGCATTAGGATCAAGCTGGCATCCATACGTACATGGCCAAACAAGTGCACCGCCAATTCAAGAAGATGAAACGGCGTTAATACTATTTATGTTCGCTCAGTTCTATGCCATTCATAAGGATTCTGCCCTACTTGAAGAATTCTACTCCGACTACATTAAACAGATGGCTGATTTTATGGTTGGGTACATAGATGAATCAACTGGTCTTCCAAAACCCACCTACGACTTATGGGAAGAGAAATTCATGACTACCACCTACACTACCTCAGTGGTGTATGCAGCACTTCTGGCTGCCGCAGACTTAGCTGAAGCTGCCAATGATTCTGATTCTGCCGTGTCATGGCGTGCAGTCGCTGATGACATTCAGCGTAATGCGCAAAAGCACTTATTCAATCATAAACGCGGGCATTTTTATAAAGGGCTAAATATATTGGATGATGGATCATTAGAGCACGATCAGACTATTGATCTTTCGAGCTTCTTCGGCGCGTACATGTTTGGCCTGTTTGCTATAGATAGCGATGAGCTTAAGCGCTCCTTTGAAACCATCAAACAACAATTCTTCGGTGCTGGCAGTTACGGGCTGCCCCGCTATGAACATGACGATTATCACCGTGAGGCAACGACTGGACTCGGTAACTACTGGTACATAGCATCATTATGGGTTTCTCAGTACGCTCGTGAGACTGGCGATGTAAGCTTGGCTGATACGATTCTTGCATGGATTCACAGTACTTCCGATAACTCATTGATGCTGGCGGAACAGCTGAACCCTAGTAGCCTCGAGCCACTGTCTGTATCACCACTTGTATGGAGCCATGCCGAGTATATGGCAACACAGTTAGATAGAGTAGAAAGCCAGCGGTAGCATATATGCTCCGGTCACTTGTATCAAACCAATTTGGACTACGAAATCGTGAGATGAAACGTATTGTCCGACGATTCACAGATGAATCAGGGCTTGTTTATTTTGGGCACGTTAGTCAACGAGATGACGAACATCACATTGTGCGAGGGTTTACCGTAAGCCTGCAACATACGGATGATCACTATTGTATAGGCACCTACGATGATTACGATGTTATTTTCGTAGAACGCCGAGACGTACTGCGAGGAGGCAAACCGCACTCATGGCATATTATTGAAATAGACTTACTGCATGCTCGCGACGTACCGCATATATTTATAAGCTCTGCGTCTCGCCTGCCTGGCTTTCATGAACTTCTTGAAACAAAATATCCTATGATGTTGCCGCATACTCTGCAGCATCGTAACGAGTACCCGGCTCAGTTCACAGATAACTTTGCACTACACACCGTGCCTGCTAATTCAACTGAAGCCGAGTCTCTGTTTAGCCCTGAAATTACACAAGTACTCGCCAAACATTGCAAAGGCTTGGCAATCGAAGTTATCGGCGACAATTTGTATGTGTATAGTGAGCGCCCAGTACCGTCAGCGAAACTACTGCAGACGATGCTCACCAACGGCGTGTGGATCGCGCGTGAATTAGATAAAAAATATCGCTAGCGTTGCTGCTAGCGATATGTACGTTGTGGCTAATCGATTTCGATTAACTCTTACGCGCCTTTACTTCGTTACGACCGAGGTTCTTTTTAGTCTCGGTGTATAGGGCGTGCTTACGAGCGATAGGATCGTACTTTTTTACTTCTAACTTTTCTGGGGTGTTTTGAGTATTTTTTGTAGTGTAGTATGTGCGATGACCACTTAAACTACTTACTAAACCAACCAGCTTACGCTTTGTATTCTTCTTTGCCATTATATTTCCGTTTAAAGATTAATATTTGGTGTATTGTCATCATTATAGCATATTCCTTACGAAAATGCTAGAAGGCGTGAATGGAGCCATCGTCGGGGCTTGAACCCGAGACCTCATCCTTACCATGGATGCGCTCTACCAGCTGAGCTACGACGGCGTTTCAATCGTTAATTGTACCAGATATACGCGTTAAATTATAGGGGTGTTGAGTGGTTATTTTCGCTTTTGGTTTCGCGGTAGCTTGTCGATAATAAATGATTTTGTGAGCGCCCAAGCAACTGCATTCACGAAAAATAAACCAGCTAAGAAGAAAGTTGCTTGCAATAAATAGGAACTGATGGTTGTATTCACGAGCCCCAGTAGTCCTGCAATAACGAGCAATATAATTGCACTAATGGCGTATACGTACTGTAATTTAGCGCGATCGTCGTGTCGCTTATTCCATACCACTACCGCATCAAGAATCGCTTGTACCATACGCCTCCTACTAGTTGTCTAACGTTAAATCAAACGTTGAAAAATCAATATTCTTTAAATTAGTTTTCTTGGCTTTTTTTGTAGCACTTCCAGTTGCAACTAGAGCCTGTCGCTTACTGTAAAGCTCGTTCAGCTCACCATGCTTAATACGGATTTCTTGTTCTATAGTATCGAGTGATGGGTTTTGTGTGGCTTTCATACTTACACCTTTCGTTCACGTTTGATTCGGCCAGTGTTCTGAGAAGCAGACATTGGAACAGTTGAATAAAAATGAGAACGAGACTTTGGCTGAGGCAAAACCGTGTCAATACGAGGCTCGTGCGCTAGCACTTGTTTCATCCTGTCCTGATAGCTTCTTTTTGACTCTGTTCGAGCCTTTTGTTGCTGCATACTGAACATGTTCCACACGACAGTAGGATCGGTATGTCTTCGGTCTACAGATCTCTTCCCAAACATATTTTCATAATACTACAAATTATCTAATTAGTCAATAGGCTGGTATAGTATACTAAATTAAAAATAACTCCACTGAAAGGAGCTATGGTACCGGAGGTAGGACTCGAACCTACGAACCTAAAAAGGGGGAGATTTACAGTCTCCTGTCATTGCCACTAGACGACTCCGGCAGGTATGTGGAGCCGCTTCACGGATTCGAACCGTGGACCTACTGTTTACAAAACAGTTGCTCTAACCAGCTGAGCTAAAGCGGCAGATAATTGTAAGGTACTGAGTTATTTTAACGGAGTATACTTGTTTTTACAAGGGGATCTGTAGGGATTACTACATGACAACGCGGCGAGGTTGCTTTACTCGTTTTGGCTGGCCTTCTGGTACTATCATTTTAGAGGCCTGCAGGCGTAGTTCTGTCGAAAGGTCTGATTGGCCGGCCCGATCATATGCATCCGCTAGGATAGTGAGCGTTTGTGGATTTTTTTCGAGTTCGACCGCCCGCTCTAGTGCGGTTAACATCTTCTTAGTATTGCCTACTTTCTCGTGCGCCTTAGCGTATGCTATGTGACGAGCGGCTAAGTCTTCTTCAATTTCTAGCGCCTGTTCAAATGCGAGTATCGCTTTGTCGTACTGTTCTGTTTCGTAATAAATCAGCCCTACATTATGAAGACTACTGGCACTTGGCTCTAGACTTTGGGCTATTTCAAAGCATTCAATTGCGTCTTCGTACGCTTGCTGCTTGGCATATAGGATTCCAAGCCGGTTGTAGGCTGTAGCATTTCGCTCATCTACACGCAGAATCGTAAGCAGTGCTTTTTCAGCACGTAGATATTTTTTATCTTTAAGACTTTCTTGCGCAATTTCCCACAAGCGATCAAGTTTATGTGTTACTCGAGAAGGTAACTCGAGGGCTACTTCTGCGATAGTTTGTTTTTGATATAGCGCCCATGTGGCCGCCAACGCTAGTAAAAGTAATCCAAGCATTCTGTTTGTAATTATACCATATTAAATACTACTTATCTTGTGATGGCACGCAAGAATTGCAGACGAATATTACCGTTAGCACGGATTGATTCACTGCAGGACATCAGATTGTCAATCAGTCTGATTGTATGGCTGTGATTCATAGACCCAATAGACTTTCTCAACATCAAAAGTATGACTTCTATCAGCTCAATTGCTCCTGATCGGTCATCTTTTAAACTAGAGATTATTACCATACGTTGGTAGGCATTACCTTCAACGAATACCTTTGCGGCAGCTGCACGTTCGCCGAGTGCTTTAAAGTTAGCCGGTGAATCGGTCATTCGGCAGAGTTCTGCTGGTAACCCTGAAGCAATAAATAGGAGACGTCGCACTACAAGCTCATCTTGCACGCCCAATGACTTCAGTAGTTCACTACTCGCTTGCTGGCTAATTGGGGGAACTGCGAAATGTCGTACCCTTGAGCGTATGGTGGGTAAAAGTTTTTCAACGGAATGGGTAGTAAGTATAAAGTGAATAGTCTCGTTCGGCTCCTCGAGAAGTTTCAAAAGTGCGTTCTGAGCTGAGTGATTCATTGTGTCGGCATCGTCTATCACAATAAAATGCGGGCCATTGAGTCGTGTCCTTGCCTGTTCATATAGCGACCGTATCTGCTCCACGCCAATTGAAGGTAACGAGGTTGGTGTTTTGCGAACGGGCGTAACAGTATTTAGTAGTGTCCCCGACTGACTCACTAGCGACGCAGCTAACGTATGGAGTCCGCTGCCCTTGGGCCCGCTTATTAATTGTGCCTGTGGAGCGGCTGCCTTAAATTGCAACACAAATGCTTTTGTTGATTCGTTGAGCACCAGCATGGCTTAGGCTACTTGGCTCTTAAATGAAGCGGGCAATGGAGAGCTAAATACTTTTCTTTCACCGCCGGGGAGTGTTACTTCGAGTGAAGCAGCATGAAGATACATCCGATCCGCATCCACTGATCCATACACTGGGTCGCCAACTATGGGTGTACCTAGATAGGCCATGTGAACGCGAAGTTGGTGAGTGCGCCCAGTTTTAGGCCGAAGATCTATCAAGCTCTTTTCATCATTGCTCGTGAGTACTTTATAGTAGGTTTCTGCAGATTTACCGCCAGGGCCAACGCGAAACGTACTGGGCGCACTTGGGTTTCGTTCAATCGGTAAATCAATCATAGCCTCAAGTTGATTTGGCATTCCTGAAACTACCGCCATGTAGTGCTTTTTTGTTGTGCGGTTCGTAAATTGCTTTGCTATATACGCAGCAGCCTCATTTGTTTTTACACAAAGTAGTACGCCGGACGTAGCCCTATCAAGTCGATGAATGATGCCGGGCCGATTCGTTTCCTGCTTATAGTCCGTAAGCGGTCGTACGAACTCTGCTACCGTGAATTCTTGATTCACCGCGCCCTTACTGTGCGTAAGTACACCTACAGGTTTATCAATAACTATTACCGAGCTGTCTTCATATATAATCGGCAGCTTCATATCATCGTAGGAAGGTTGTTGCGGCGGGGTGGCTTCAATACTATCCATCTCGGTTACATCGCGTTTTATCTGTTTTTCAACCTTACCGTTTACCCTCACGCTACCAGCTTGAATCAACTTCTGCCAGGTAGACCGCGACTGCTCCGGCCATTGTTTTGCTACGTACACATCAAGACGCATGGCTACACTACTTTCGAAGGCCAACAGCTCGCTGCACGGCCTGAAGTGTTCTGTTTGCCTGTATGTTCATTACTTTTTCAGACGATTCTAGTTTTTTAACTACTGCGGCCTCATCGACATTCTTTAGCTTGTGCTGAAAATCAGTTAAGAAGCGCTTTACCTCATCCGCTACAATCTTTTTAAAATCACCGTAGCGAGTTTCGCCCTCAAATTCTTTAGCAGTATCTACTATCGATGCGCTCCGTAACAGTGCAAGGATTTCTAGCAAATTACTAATGCCTGGCTGATTTGCGCGGTCGAACACTACATTTGCTTTATCGTCTGTCGTAGCACTCATAATTTTCTTGGCTGCCACGTCTGGATTGTCACTTAAAAATAAGACACCCTTACCTGATTCATCCGATTTACTCATCTTTTTAGCCGGATTTTGGAGATCCATAATTCGAAGGCCTTGTTCTTTACCAAAAAATTCATGCTGTTTTTTAACAGGCTCCGGCACAACGAACAACTCCCCGAAACGACTGTTCATTCGCTCGGCAATGTCACGGGTGAATTCAAGGTGCTGCGTTTGATCATCCCCTACCGGCACATATGCCGCCCCGTAGAGTAAAATGTCTGCAGCCATTAGTATCGGGTAGTTAAACAAGCCTACGGAAACATCTGCCTGCCCGCTCGATTTATCTTTAAACTGTGTCATGCGTTCCATTTGCCCAAAGCCAGTGAAGCAATCAAGGATCCACGTAAGCTCGCTATGCGCCGGTATGAAGCTCTGGCGATACAGATATATATTTGGATTATCGAGCGGCAAGCCGGCAGCGTTGAACAACGATGCGTTTGCAATGATATTTTCGTAGAGAGTGCTGTAGTCAATCGGAGTCGTGAAGCTGTGTAGATCTGGAATGAACATGTTGATCTGAAATTCACTCGACCGTGTATTGGCCATGTCTACAATAGGAAGTATGCCACCGAAATAGTTACCGATAGTTAAGTCGTTGTTTGCGCGTAGGCCTGTAAGGATTACTGGATTTGCCATATATCTATAATTATAGCGCACGCCGGGGTTCGGGCACAGCCTGCTTTATAGCCGCTATAACGGCTGGAATAAACCTCCCCCTCACTTCATGGCCAGCAACTATGGACTGAACTGTTATATTTTTGTTGTGTTTGGTTAGTCTTTTGAAATTACTCGGTACCACAAATGGATCGAGTGTTCCACGAATAATCTTGGTAGGTACCTGCAGGCTCATGGCATCACCTAGAGACTGCTGGTTAATTATCATTGTTTCAAGCGCTGTTACGTAGATATCAACATTCTGAGGGGTAACGTTAAAACTGGGATTGACGAGATTATACTTCATTGCGAAGGAAGCAATTTGGGCGAAAGCGGCCGGGTTATTACGGACAGTAGCATATATCTTGCGAAGTATTGTATCACTGCTTGGTAGGATGCGGTTCGATTGTGCGCTGTCGTAGAAAGGTGGACTGCAAAGTACCAGTGACGTAACTCGTTTTGGGTACCGCTTAGCGCACTCAACCGCCGTCAATGCCCCAAGTGAGTGCCCTACAATTGTTACGTTTTTTGTTATACCCATCCTGAGCAGCGTAAACATAACCGCCCTCGCCTGTTCAACGGCGTCATACTTTGCCCACTGCGGCTTCGGGGACTTACCGAATCCCAAGAGGTCAATCGTGACGATATTGATATCACTCGGAAGTTGCGCAACTGTCGTATCCCAAGCAGCGCCTGAATTTCCAATGCCATGCAAGAATACGAGCGTAGGCCTATTAAACCGGATTGCAGTTCTATAGTGAACATAGAGCCTGTGCGGATAATTTAGGTGCTGATGGATAAATTGTCGTATCACCGTATTAGTATAGCAATATCAAAAAAACCTGCACACGGCAGGTTTTCTTGTAACACTCGGCGATTAACGCTTTGAGTACTGCTCTCGCTTACGAGCAGAGCGAAGACCGTATTTCTTACGTTCTTTCTCGCGTGGGTCACGCTTTAGGAACTCTGCCTTCTTCAGTGTAGAACGAAGGTCTGAGTGCTCAACGGTGAGCGCCTTAGCAATCGCAAGTTTGATAGCATCAACTTGACCAGCTAGTCCACCACCACTAACGCGTACAGTAACATCAAAATCTTTTTGCTTGTTCACAAGCGCAAGCGGATCAGTTACTTCAGCAAGCATTGTTGAGTTGCCACTCAGGTATTCAGTCGCAGGCTTGTCGTTAATGGTAACATTACCTTTACCTTTGTATAGACGTGCACGTGCAGTTGCACTCTTGCGTCGTCCTAGGCCATAAGCATACTTGGTGTCTGCCATATTACTTAACCTCTACTTTCTCAGGAGTTTGCGCGGCGTGCGCGTGTTCACTGCCTGGGAATACTTTTAGGCGCTGCATACGACCAGCGGCAAGCTTGTTCTTTGGAAGCATGCCTTTTACAGCGTTTTCGATAATTCGTTCTGGGAACTTTTCTCGAACTTCTTTTAGTTGTGCGTCTTTAATACCACCAGGGAAACCACTGTGTCGGTAGTAAATCTTATCAGTTTCCTTGTTACCAGTTACTGGAACATCTTTAGCGTTTATCACTACTACGTAGTCACCGCCATCAATGTGAGGAGTATAATCTGCCTTGTATTTACCAATCAGGTACTTAGCGATTTCTGTACTCAAGCGACCGAGGGGCGCATCGGTTGCATCAATTAAAATCCAACGACGAGAAACTTCAGTAGGTTTTTGAGAATAGGTCTTCATTACTTACTTTCCTTTCCTGCTGGCTTTAATTCATCAACAAAACTAATGCTAGCCATTTCAGCGCCATCGCCTTTGCGAATTCGTGTTCGCTTTACGCGTACGTGACCACTAGTGCGACCACTTAATTGTGGAGCAACTTCATCAACAAGCTTAAATGCTGCAGATTGAGTAGTTAGCCCCGCAATAACTTGGCGGCGTGAGGCTAGGTCGCCTTTCTTTGCTTTTGTAATGAGCTTTTCGATGTAACGCACAAGTTCTTTGGCTTTCGGCAACGTAGTCTCAATTGATCCGTGGTCAACAAGATTTGTTGCTAAGCCCTTAAGTAGTGCGCGACGCTGGTCGCGCTCACGACCAAACTTGCGTCCTTTATATCCGTGTCGATGCATAGATTACAGTTCCAACTCCGCTAACTTATCTTTTACTTCGTCGAGCGCTTTTGAACCGAATCCTTTTAGCTCACGAAGATCCTGCTCTGTGAGAGTTACAAGATCATGAACAGTTCGGATGTCGTTGTTAACAAGTGCATTAGCGGTGCGTGCACTGAGGTTTAGCTCTTCAATTGGTGTGTTGAGTTCACTAACATCTTCGTCTTCACTTTGACCTAACGCAGGCGCAGCCTCAACAGTAGTGCTACCAGCAAGGGCAGTGTACTGGTTTACCAAAATAGCAGCTGCTTCTTCAAAGGCTTCTTTCGGGCTCACCGTACCATCAGTTTCAACGCTTAAGCGTAGTTGATCTAGGTTTGTCTCTTGACCAACACGAGTTGGATCAACTTTGTAGCGAACACGTAGTACTGGGCTGAATACAGCATCAAGTGCGATCATGTCGCTGTGGAGTCGCTCTTCAGATGATTCTTCAATAGTGCGGTACCCGCGGCCAGATTCAACAACTAAGTCCATAACTAGAGATGCTTTCGGGTCGTCGATAGTAGCGATTAGCTGTTCTGGGTTGGCAACTTCAACGTCAGCAGATAGTTTAATATCAGCTGCGGTAACTGGGCCAGCACCCTTCTTTTCAATGCGAAGCTCGATTGGCTCATCAGTGTGAACATTTACTTTTACGTTCTTAAGGTTCAGCATGATGTCGACGACATCTTCTTTGATGCCAGCAACAGTTGTGAACTCGTGTGTTGCACCTTCAACACGGAATGCAACAATAGCTGCACCACGAATGCTTGAAAGCAGTACTCGGCGAAGACTGTTGCCTAATGTGTTACCGTAACCGGCGTGCAAAGGTTCAATCGTAAATGTAGCGCTTGTGCTTGAGTGCTCATCGATGCCAGCCAGTGCAGGGTTTGAGATAGCTTTTGACATATATAGTTCTCCTTAGCTTAGCGTGAGTAGTACTCAACGATTAATTGTTCATTGATATCTGCTTCAGCTTCTTCACGCTTTGGCAAACCAGTAATTTCAATCTTCATGTTTTTCGGATCACTCTTCATCCAGCTTAGCGGGCCCTGGATTGAGTTAGCAACTACATCGTTTAACGTAGTAAAGTAGCCAGATTTGGTACTTTTTTCGCGTACGGTAATTACATCGCCTGCTTTTACACGAATTGATGGAATATCAACACGGCGCCCATTTAACATAAAGTGGCCGTGACCAACCAGCTGACGAGCAGCACGGCGGCTTGTGGCAAAACCAGAACGGTACACTGCGTTATCCAAGCGTAGCTCAAGAAGCTGCAACAGGTTTTCGCCACTTAGACCATCACGACGTGATGCTTCTTTCATAAGGCGAGCAAATTGCTTTTCAAGAAGGCCGTACAAGCGACGAACTTTTTGCTTTTCGCGTAGCTGAATTTGGTAGAGACTTGGCTTTGCTTGGCGGCCACCGGAGTGTTGACCAGGAATACCAGGTTTCTTAATTAGAATTTTGTGGGCTTTCGGGTGAAGCGCATAGCCTTCACGACGAGATTGCTTCACAATTGGCGAAGTATCGCGTGCCATATACTAGACCCTCCTTGCCTTTCGTGGACGTGGGCCACCGTGCGGTACGCCAGTTACGTCCTTGATACTATCTACTTGGATGTCGAAACCGCCAAGCGCGCGGATAGCCGCGTCACGGCCTAGGCCTACACCCTTCACGAAAACATCAACAGCTTTCATGCCGTGCAAGCTCTGTACAAGCTCAGCTGCTTTTTCAGCAGCAACCTGGCTAGCGTACGCAGTGCCTTTTTTACTTCCACGGAAGCCGCAAGCACCGGCGCTTGATGCACACAATACTGCGCCTTTTTTGTCGGTGAAAGTAATAATAGTGTTATTAAATGATGCTTGAACATGCATCTGACCAGCTGGAACGCTTCGACGCTGTTTCTTGCGCGAGCTAGCTGGCTTAGTTGTAGTTTCTGCCATTCTAACGTTCCTTTCTAGGTCTTACTTGCTGCTTTAGGTTGTGATCCACCGACTGCCGTTGACTTACCCTTACGAGTTCGTGCATTCGTACGAGTACGTTGGCCGTTCACTGGAAGACCAGCTTTATGGCGTAGTCCTCGGTAGGCATTCACATCCTTCAAACGCTTAATGTT
>JALRDS010000027.1 GCA_023259925.1 Candidatus Saccharimonadia bacterium | reverse complement strand
GCATCCTCACCAGCTCGTTCGACATCTTTACTGATTTGTTTCTCTGCTTTACTCACCACTTCTTCAATACGGCCTGGATGGATACGACCATCTTTCATGAGCATCTCAAGCGTTACTCGGGCAACCTGGCGGCGAATTGGGTCGAAGCTGCTCATCACAATCATGCCAGGCGTGTCGTCTACCAAAATGTCGACACCCGTTGCGCGCTGGAGAGCTTGAATATTACGTCCCTCTTTTCCGATAATACGACCCTTCATTTCATCATCGGTTAGCTTTATAGCAGTCACGGTTCGCTCTGCCGTAACCTCTGAGCTCATGCGCTCCATGGCCGAAACCAAAATGGTTGCAGCTCGCTCTTCTGCATCTTGCATGGCATCATTTTGTAATTTATTCACCAGCCCAACAAGATCGTGCTTGATATCACGTTCAGTCATTTGTAGTAACTTATCGGCTGCGTCGGCTTTTTTAAGCCCTGCGATTTTTTCTAGCTTTTCTTGCTGCTTCAGCCTAATCTCGCGAATTTCAGACTTTAGATCCTCAACCTCATCTTCGGCACGGCGTAGTTTTTCAGCTCGTTTATCTAACTCGTCCAATTTTTTATCGAGAGATACTTCGCGATCTGCAAGCCTGTCCTCAGTTTTTTTCCATTCGCGGCGGCGCTCTTTTTCAATCGCTAACGCTTCATCTTTGGCCTTTAATACAATGTCACTCGCCTTTGTTTTTGCGGTTGCCAGCTCTTTTTCAATTTTTTGCTTGCCTTTAGAGTGCTGCTGTTTATCGTATACAGTTTTTCCGGCAATACTAGCAATACTTCCGACAATTGCGGCTATTAATAGTTCAAACATATGGTTCCTTTCCCCACTACCCCGTTAAGTGTTCGTCTTAACGTATATATAATCAAGGTAAATAGGTTGTATCAAAAATTATAGTACTGAAATGAGTATAAAACGCACTTGCTCATTAATTGTAACGTGCTATGACTTGCCGTGACAAGCTTTATTTGACCATTCTGTAATAGCTTGAACTATAGCTCAGCGGATTTGTTGAGCACGTGCCAGATGTTTCTTGTTTTTGGGGTTGAGATTCAAGCCAATACACTAAAATGTACATCTGACGAACGGCTGCACCACAAAAGTTACTCGCATTTGCATAATACGCATAGCATCGTGTGGCGCTGTTGTTGCGACAATCAACATTCTGTGAAGGGGTTGGCTCTGTCGGAAGTGTACTGATGTAATTCGGCGCCAATATACTGGCCAGGTTTGCCCAGCTTGCGTCTACCGTTGCGCTCCATGCGCCGTTTATAGCGGTAGACCCATTCCCGGCCGGGTATTGTCCATTCTGTACATAATACAACTCAAGTGCTTTTACGATAGTTGCTACATCAGAATTACGCTGAGAATCACGAGCGCGCTGTTGAATGCCATTATATGCAACAACCGATATCGCGGCTAAAATTGCTATAACCACAATAACAATTAGCAATTCTACAATAGTAAATCCACTGTGTTTTAGCTTATGCATAATTCTATTTAATCATGCACACGCAGATTAAGGTAAATTATGAAAAATTATTTACGACGTACTGTAATGTTCGCCTCGCGGCCATATAGCGGCAGAATGAGTTCGTCGTTCTCGCCATTACGCAGCCGTCCTAGTGCTCGCTCCACCCACCCATCACCGTTTACTCCTACAATAGGAATGCTATAGGTGTCAGCGATGGTATTCATGACTGTATGGCTAATACGCAGCCCAGTAAAGCTTCCAGGCCCCTGAAATACTGCGATGCCCTGTATATCGCGCCAAGTAAGCCCCCTAGAATCGAGCTGATTGCGTAGATAGCTTAGTAACGAATCAGCTAGTGTGCGGCCCGCATCCCACACCTGAGTGTCATGCGATTCATCTGTAACCCATACTGTCTTGCAAACTGACGTTGACGTGTCTATTAATAAAATCATGCTATTGCCTTTACTATTCGAGTTGACCGCTCACCGGCACCTACAATCGAAAGCTCGCGCACTGTCTCCGCAGGCGACGAGAACGTGATTTGCAGTCTGTCATTTGGTACAACCGACTGTATAACGTCACCCCATTCTATGACCACCGCCGTATTTGTGTCCTGCAAAGTATCCTCGAGTTCATTTGCCATAATGCCCGGGTCTTGCAACCGATAAAAATCGTAGTGGCTCAAGCGAATCCCACTTGGGCTATCATATGTACGGTTGATGGTGAACGTGGGACTTTGAACTGTTTCCGATATCGATAACCCTTCGGCAATACCTTTTGTTATCGTTGTTTTACCGCTTCCTACATCCCCAATTAGCTCAATACACTCGCCCCCGCGAAGAAGAGATCCTATTTTTTTACCGAGCATCATCATATCTGCTTCACTTGCAATTGTTATATTCACTCTATAAAATATATCATTTTCATCTGTATATGGTGAAATTTAACCATTCGTCGTATAGTAGAGCGTAAGCGTTATGCAAATTTCTGACACTACAATTGAAAAACTCTTAACAGAAGCAGGGAAAGCAACTCCTGCTCAGATTGATGAGTTAAAAACAACCGGCGAACGCTCACACCAAACATTGCAGTACCTTGCCGTGCAGAGCAAGCTAATTGGCGAGCTTGAACTTACAAAACTCTACGCAAACTATATCGAAGTACCATTCATAAATATTGATCCAAAAGATATTGCACCTGAAGTATTAAACAAAATTCCAGAACGAATTGCAGCTCAATACCAAGCAGTGTTATTTAATATAGATGAAGATGGCGTGTCTCACCTTGCGATGAGCGACCCAGATGATGTTCAGGCGGTTGACTTCATTCAAAAAGAAATTGGTGAAAACACTAAAATCTACATTGCAACACGCGAAAACATTCTAGCATGCCTTGAAAACTACAGTGGCGATGTTACCGAAAAACTCAATGACGTAATTGATGTGCAGCGTGAGGAAGATGGTAGCGAACAAACCGTAAATGAAGCCGATCTTGCCGAGGATTCACCTGTTGCTAAAACAATCAACTTGCTGCTTGAATATGCAATTCGCAGTAGCGCGAGTGACATACACATAGAACCACGAGAAGGCTACGTACAGGTGCGTTACCGAATTGATGGTGTCTTGAAAGAAGTAAACCGACTACCTAGAAACGTACTAGGGTCTCTTGTTAGCCGCATAAAAATTCTCACAAACCTAAAAATCGATGAACGTCGCGTACCACAAGACGGGCGCTTCAAAATTAAACTTGCCGGCAAACAATACGCACTTCGTGTCAGCACGCTCCCGATTGCAGATGGTGAAAAAATCGTAATGCGTATTCTTGATGAAAGTAATGAAGCAATCAGTCTTGAAGCACTTGGGTATTGGGGACGGTCTCTTGAGATTATTAACCAGGCATCGACAGAGCCAAATGGTGTCGTTTTAGTAACCGGACCAACTGGAAGTGGTAAGTCAACTAGCCTATTTAGTATATTGAACATTTTAAATACTCCGGATGTGAATATTTCTACCATTGAAGACCCGGTTGAATATAAGATCCCTGGCGTCAACCAAACGCAAACAAATCCGAAAGCAGGTATGACATTTGCCTCAGGGTTGCGCGCCCTACTTCGACAAGACCCAAACATCATCATGGTTGGTGAGATCCGAGACGGCGAAACTGCTAATTTAGGCATCCAAGCAGCCTTGACTGGACACCTTGTGTTCTCCACGCTCCACACAAATAACGCGGCTACTACACTACCCCGTCTCCTCGACATGGGCATTGAACCATTCTTAATCGCTAGCACAGTACGCGCCGTGGTTGGTCAGCGGCTTATACGTAGACTATGTATGACGTGCCGGCAAAGTGTTACACCGTCCGAAAAAGAAATAGATGCACTTTATAAATCATTCCATATGGAGACAGCCGACTTGCCTGTCATTCACCAGCTCGACGCAAGCGCTAAGGAGCAAGGTATTGGAAAAGATACGCCGATGGGCAGCTCAGAAAGTACAATCACCTCGCTGTGGAAAGCCTCGCAAAACGGATGTGACGAATGTAGCAACACTGGATATAAAGGAAGAATTGGTATTTATGAAGTA
>JALRDS010000026.1 GCA_023259925.1 Candidatus Saccharimonadia bacterium | reverse complement strand
ATCGTTCCCATTATTTGGGTATGACCTGCGTGATTACGAGGCATTGTTTGAAGAGAAAATTGAATTATTTAGTAAACTGCTCAAAGAGCAGCCAGTTACGTGGAGCGGCACGCACACACAATCACTGGATGCAGCTGACGTATTCCCTAAAACTGAGTCAGGGACATTAGAGACCTATGTCGGTGTTGGTGGCTCACCACAGTCAGTTGTTCGAGCAGCTGCATATAATTTCCCATTAGTACTCGCCATTATTGGCGGATCGCCTGAGCGTTTTGCGCCCTATGTTGAACTATACCGTAAGGCCAGTGCGGAATTTGGCCATAGTGCTCACCCAGTTGGAATGCATTCGCCTGGGTTTATCGCTGATAGCGACGAGCAGGCGGTAAAAATTGCATTTCCACTGTTCAAACAGGCGATGGATAAAGTAGGTAAGACTCGCGGTTGGCAACCTATGAGCCGTGAGCATTTTATGAATGAAGTAAAGAATGGCTCGATGTATGTCGGTTCACCGGAAACTGTGGCTAAAAAAATAGCGAACGCAATGAAGGCAGTTGATGCCAAGCGATTCGATATGGTGTACGGGTTCGGTCCAATGAAAGCGAGCGACCGGCGACATATGATTAAATTATATGCAACCGAGGTGATTCCGCGCGTCCGAGAGCTACTCGGTCAATCATAAGGTTGTAATGACATGGTGCGAACAATAGCAATTCTAGGCGCAGGTAAACTAGGTATTACGCTATCCCAATTGGCGCTACGTGCGGGTTATTCGGTGCGCATTGCCGGTTCGGGTGACCCATCAAAAATAACATTGAGTGTTAATGTACTTGCGCCTGGAGCAATTGCTACGACGGCCGTTGACGCTGCTCGGCAGTCAGATGTTATTATTCTTGCCTTGCCACTGAGTAAGTTTCGTAAACTGCCAAAAGAGGAACTCGCAGATAAATTGGTAATCGATGCCATGAACTACTGGTGGGAAGTTGATGGGCCAATTGAGCATATACTGCCAAGTGGCATGTCATCGAGCGAGACGGTGCAGGCATTCCTTTCTTCGTCGCGAATAGTGAAAGCCTTAAACCATATGGGCTATCACGACCTGCACGATGAAGCACGCTCCAGAAAATCTCCTGGCAGAAAAGCCATCGCTGTAGCTGGGGATGGTAAAGATGATGTGCGTATTGTATCAAGTATTATTGATTCATTAGGGTTTGACGCCCTATACATAGGTAATCTAGCAAAAGGTAAACTTCTAGAGCCAGGTGGTAATGTATTTGGTACCAATGTGTCGGCAGCACGCCTAAGACAGCTTATATAAATACTGCTTGTTGGTGGATAGTGCTTCTGGTTAAATAGAAGCACTATTTAAATAAAGGAACTCATAACTATGAATCACCAACAGGGCTCTATACACACGGTTGTTATTATTGGGCTTGTAATAGCGCTTATTGGTTCGCTTGGATTTATTTTTTGGCAAAATTTTGTACGTGATGATGGAGTGAGTTCTACTGCTGAAACAAGTGAGCAAGCTACGGTAAACGATACAGCTAATGACCAGACTGATGATATTTCAGCAATTTCTGAAGCATCGAAGCAAGAAGTTACTATGATCATTAATAGTCGTGAAGTGATAGTTGATGTGAGTGATGCAGAGTATGACGACATTACGGCCGAGTTCGACAATAATAAGGGATACTACGATGTGTACTCCAAAGATTTGAAAGCGCGCCTTGATGCTTATAGCGCACAGCATGCCCCAACAATGAAAGGCTGTAATTCAACAGTTGTGGTTGATACCTATTCAGCCGATGATGTAAGTGGGCAATACAATAAAGTAGGTGAAGTAAACGGTAAGTTTGTACATACTGGCTTACTTGGTCCGTGTGACCCAAGTGGTGATAGTGCCTTAAGCAATGAAATGTTTCGTTTTCGCGACTATTTTGTAGAAAAAATGAAAGCAACGCTTCAGTAACTTGATATGAAGATTGCCGTGATTGCAGCGAATGGTAGAACCGGTAAAGCGTTTGTAGAGCTGGCGCTACGAGCGGGCCATACTGTAGCAGCTGGTGTATATAGTACTAATACATTTTCCGACCATGCAAACCTAAAAGTGCAAACTTGCGATGCTCGAAATGAAGATGACGTTAACCGCTTAATAAAAGATTGCGATGCTGTGGCTAGTTTCATTGGCAATGTAAAGGGGTCGCCTGTAA
>JALRDS010000015.1 GCA_023259925.1 Candidatus Saccharimonadia bacterium | reverse complement strand
AAATAGTGCGTAGAGGCATCGATAGTGAGCTGACCGGATTTTGCGTGCGCAAAGCAGTTTTCATACGCAGCTTTTGTGCGGATTTCGAAGTGTCGTTTTTTGCCACCGTGAAACTCATCACTTTCGCGGATTGAATCGGTTGCGAAGAAGTGCGGCTCCTTCGGGTTAGATAGGGCAACGTCTGGGTGGTCGCTTAAGAACGAGGCGAGTGCGGTTGTTCCCGACTTTGGTTCTCCAACGATAAATACGTCTACCATACCAGCTATTTATCCCTGTACTGTAGTTCTTTTAATCGCTCTAGTTGATCTTCAAGTAAAATACGGTTTGTCTTTTGTAGGTCTGCAATTACCAGTAGGGCAAATGAGAGTAGCGAGCCCACCAGCATTGCGCTACCAAAAATGAGCGATTGTAAGTGGCCGTCACTATCTCCAATTGCTATAAAGTAGAGAAACCGTACGAATGGCACCGCTGCAGCTATGCCAAAGAGTACGCCTAACGTCAGAAAAATAACGTGCGGTTTAAACATCACGTAGCTACGCAATATGGCTTGTCCAGATTTTGCCATATGTTGCCATATATTCTTAAAAAGGCGCGATTCGCGTGTTTTTTTATTTGTTGTTATTGCCACGCTTTCAATATTCAAGCGCTTGTTACCAGCTTGAATAATCGTTTCCATGCAGTAGCTAAATGGCGTTACGATATTCAGCTTCATTAGTGAACTGCGTGAATACGCACGAAAGCCGCTGGCTGCATCGGGTAGGTTTGTACCGGCTGCCTGGTTAACTACCCAGCTACCAAATTGCTGCATCAGCTTTTTAAAGCCCGAAAAATGAGTAATGCTAGCAGTTTGCCTATCACCAATCACAATGTCGGCACGCCCTTCAATAATCGGCGCAATCAAGTCCTTGATACGCTCTTGTGGATATTGATTGTCACCATCGGTGTTCACCACTATGTCTGCGCCGTGTTTCAGCGCATAGTCAATACCGTCACGGAAACTTCGAGCAAGCCCCATAGTTCTACGGTGAAATACAAAGTGCTTTACGCCTAGCTTTTTGGCCACTTCGATAGTGTTATCGGTAGATCCATCATCTATAATTAGCCATTCTACTGAATCAACGCCAGGCAGCTTTTTGGGCATGGTCTCAAATACAAGTGGTAGTGTTTCGGCTTCGTTTAGGCAAGGAATCTGTATGAAGACTTTCATGACTCTAGTTTACTACAGACAAGCACTATTAGCGGCCGACACCTATGTAGGTTAAGCCGGCTCGCTGGGCTTCGAGTGCGTCGTATTGGTTTATTGCATCGAACAATATAGAGCCGCTCATTTTTTCAGCAAGTAAGGTGGCGGGGTAGTCAATAATTTGCCGCCATTCTGTAGCTAATAGTACGATGTCTGCGTTTTCAATGGCGCTGTCGATCGTTTCAGCCTGCAGAATGTGATTCAAAAGGTCCGGTGCCGCCTCTTCGCGCGCTTCTGGGTCATAGGTAATCACCTCTGCGCCGGCATAACTTAACTTGTTAGCCATGGCTACGCCGGGTGATTTCCGCACATCACTTGTCCCAGCTTTAAAGGCAAGGCCCAGTACGGCAACGCGCTTACCATTCAGGCTTTCGCCAAGCTCGTCTTGTAATTTATCAACAATATACCCAGGCATTTGGTTGTTTAGGTTCTGTGCGGCATGCATAATTTCAAGGTCAACGCCGTATTCAAGTGCGCTCGATATTAGTCCCGATACGTCCTTAGGAAAACAGCCGCCACCATAGCCGCGCCCGGCGTTTAAGAAACTTCGGCCAATGCGCCTGTCGGCACCCACGGCGTCCATTACTTCAATAACGTCAGCGTTTGCCTTATCGGCAAGCATGGCAATCGAGTTAGCAAACGAGATCTTTAGTGCTAAAAAGGCATTGCTTGTAACCTTTATTAACTCTGCGCTATTGAGTGTTGTTGCAATGTATTGGTCCCCTTGTACGGCCACTGGAACACGCGCTATGTGCGCAATGTGGTCTCGGTGATCCTCTAGGTCGCGGTAGGCATCGATCACCGCGTCGATAGCTGCTGAGCTTTCACCACCTACTACTACTCGGTCAAAAAATAATGTGTCAGCTAGGGCTGTGCCTTCGCGTAAAAATTCGGGGTTTGATACGTAATCAATATCTACGCACATTCCTGCAAACAGCTGCTGTATTTGGCTGCCTGTTCCTACGGGCACAGTGCTTTTTTGGGCGTATACAGTGCCGGGCTTCATTAGCTTGGCTGCGGTCTTTGCGGCATCAAAAACATAGGTTAGGTTTGAACTGCCGTCAGGGTTATCGGGTGTGCCAACACACGAGAATACGATGTCGCTTTTAGGTACACTTTCTTCGTATGAGTCAGTTGGCAGCAGTGAGCCGCTCTTAATTCCCAGCTCAATCACCGAATCAAGCCCCTCCTCATAGAAGAACGATCGTCCTTGCTTGATCGTGTCGAGCCGTTCTTTATTTGGCTCAACAACATACACCCTAAATCCCGCTTGCGCAAAAAGCGCAGCGGTAGCTAGGCCTACATAACCAGCACCGAGTACGGTGATAACTGACTTGGATTGCATATTTTAATATTATGACATAGTTTTTGGTAAAATGTGAGCTTAGTTCCCTTGATCAAATGAGGTATAATGTCATATAAGAAACAATATGTTAAATAAAATATACACGCGATATCGTTATTCTGTGATTCTTCTCAGGGAACTTGTGATCACAGACTTTAGGTTACGTTACCAAGGATCATTTTTGGGATATCTTTGGTCATTTTTGCGGCCACTTTTCCTATTTGCGATCCTGTACACAATTTTTGTAATTTTTCTAAAGATTGGTAGAGATATACCACACTGGCCTGTTGCATTACTGCTTGGGATCGTCATGTGGAATTTCTTTACTGAAGTTACGACTGGCGGACTTTCTGCCGTTACTAACAGGGGTGGATTACTTCGAAAAATTAATTTCCCTAAATACATTGTTGTTATCTCAGGAACGATATCGGCATTTATTAATTTACTTCTCAACATGGTGATAATCGCGATCTTTATGGTTATTAACCAAGTAGAGCTTTCATGGTCAATGTTGTTATTCCCTATATTGATATTTGAACTCTTTACATTCGGTATGGGGATGGCATTCATACTTGGAACGATAAATGTAAAGTTCAGAGATATTAAATATATATGGGAAATTATAACTCGTGGAGCATTTTATGCATCGGCAATTCTATTTCCTATAACGCGAATCGCAGAAGTAAATCTTGATGTTGCTAAGATTTTGCTAATTATTAACCCCGCGGCTCAAACGATACAGGATGCACGACATTTTCTAATATCAGACAAAATCCCAACACTCCACACTATTCAGGACACTTGGTGGTTAACAATAATACCGGTACTACTCTCGGTTGCGGTATTTATTGTCGGTGCACTGTACTTCCGTTCACGTTCGCCATATTTCGCGGAGGATATTTAGATGAATCACACTAGAGATGTTGCACTTAGCGTCAGTAATGTTAAAAAAAGCTTCTATTTACCACACCATACAAACGGTTCTGCAAAAGAAGCGATAACACAGCTATTTAAGCCGAAAGACAAAGGTGGTGATTACTATCATGCACTAATGGGCGTATCTTTTGAAGTAAAAAAAGGTGATTTTTTCGGTGTTGTTGGTAGGAATGGCGCAGGCAAGAGTACCCTTCTTAAGATCATGGCTCAAATATATCAACCAACATCTGGACAGGTTAAGGTCAGTGGAAAGCTTGTGCCGTTTATAGAACTTGGTGTCGGTTTCAATAATAACCTTACGGGCCGCCAAAACGTTTACTTAAATGGTGCCATGTTGGGTTTTTCTAAAAAAGAGATGGACGCAAGATATGATTCAATTGTTGAGTTCGCAGAGCTTGAGAAGTTCATGGATCAGAAGCTAAAAAATTACTCTAGTGGAATGCGGGTGAGACTTGCATTCTCTGTCGCAATTCAGGCAGATGCGGATATCTTGCTTTTAGATGAAGTATTAGCTGTAGGCGATGCAAGTTTCAAAAAGAAATGCTATGCCTACTTCGACACCTTAAAGGAGATGAAGAAGACAATTATCTTCGTTTCACACGGCATGGGGGCGATCAGAGAGTATTGCAACAAGGCAATACTCATAGAAGATGGCAAGATAGCCTATCAAGGATCTGCTGACGAAGTGGCAGATCGCTACATGCAATTATTTGAAGATAAATCAAAAGAGAAATCTGTAGCAGACTCTGGTCAGGCAGGTGAACGTAGTGGAAGTAAAAAAGTTACGATAGATCACTTTAACTTCACAAAAAATGATGAAAAAATGAAAATCGATACCACAATATCTTGTGGTGAGCATGAAATTAACAACGTTCAGCTAAAAATTGAGATAAAAAATCGAAACAAGCAGGTCGTTGCGGCATTTAGTAATTTGAGCGTCGATAAAATTGTACATCTCAATTTTGAGAGTAACGAAACCAAACGACTCCTGTTCGACATGAAGAACATATACCGCGGTGGCCGCTACCATGTATCGGCAATTTTATGTGAAGCAAATGACGCAGATGAAGACGGTGAAATTTATGATCAGTGGGACAATATTGCTGAATTCTCAAGTACCGGAGACGTGGTACGGTATCAAGTAGTTAATCCGGGTAAATTATCTTTAGAGCCACTGGAGACAAATGAAACTCAAAAAACTACTAGAGAGTAAATTAAACAGATTTAGGCCTGGACTACAAGTCTATTATTGGCGACCGAGCGATACTTCCCTGCGAAATTTTGGTGACGAAATAACGCCAATTATAGTTGAAAAAATTTGGGGCATAAAGTGTCACTGGACGCGACTTGCAGATTGCAAGCTGGTTGGTGCAGGATCGGTACTCGAATTACTGGATGATTACGGACCTCGGAAGCGTTTTGTTCATGTATGGGGGAGTGGGTATATAAAAGACGGAGCATCAGCGCACACAAGGACAAATGTAAAATATAGCCTTGTAAGGGGCCCATTAACAGGTTCTAGAATTGGAGCAGATGTTCCTTATGGAGATCCTGGATTATTGGCAAGCAAGGTTTTTCAAAGATCATCAGCTATCAAACATAAGGTGGGTGTAGTGCTTCATATGAAAGATATGGACAGTAGTGATATTAAAAAAATGAGCAGAGATGTGTTTATCATCAGCCCGTATCAATCTCCACAAAAGGTTGCTCAGGACATAACCTCCTGCGAGATAATATTTTCGTCAAGCCTTCATGGTTTAATATTTGCCGACAGCTTCAATATTCCTAATTTCCGCTTAAAGCATAATGAGCTAGAAGGACAAGACTACAAATTCAGAGATTACTATAAATCAACCGGAAGGAGTGAATCCTTATCCTACTCACTGACCGGTCTACGCACTATAATCAATTCGGAGAGTGAGCTACGAAAAGCCATCAGTAAATATAGGCCTGTAAAGGACCTAAGCGATATGCAAAATACCATTATTAATACGTTTCCATTTAAAAAAATGAAGAAGTCTATAAGGATTGGAGTGTGAATAGATGAAATTTGCTAGCGTTGCGGTTATAACTCGCACAAAAGATAGGCCAACATTCTTAAAGCGAGCACTACAATCCGTCCATTCACAGACTTATAAGGATTTAGTACACGTCATTTATAATGATGGCGGCGATAAAGAATCACTCGAGAGATTAATCGAATTACAGCCAGGTGAAATTAGGTCAAAAATCTTTGTTATTCACGGGGATGGCTCTAAGGGTAAAGAAGATTCTTTGTTCAATCCTGCAATTCGTTCAGTAGATTCGACATACGTGGCCCTTCATGACGACGATGATACGTGGCATCGCGATTTTCTTAAGAAGACCGTTGAGTTGCTGCAGGAGTCATCATGCGCGGGTGTAGTCACAAGAACGGACAAAGTAGTAGAAGAGATTCGCGGTGATACTATTAATCAATTGAAAACCACTCAATGGATGCCCGACTTGAAGTACATTAACCTATTTAGGCAATGTACAGAAAATCAAATGACTGCCATAACGTTTATATATAGGCGTGATGTTTACGAGCAAATTGGTGGCTATGACGACAATTTAGCAGTGTGTGGAGATTGGGACTTTGGCATCAGGTTTCTGCTGCATAGTGATGTAGAATACTTAGACCCAGGCTACCCTTTAGCGTTTTATCACCATAGAAAATATAGAGCGGGTGCTGAGGGGAATACAAGTGCTACGGGAAAAAATAGATTTGGGTACTACACGAATTACATACTGAATAAATACTTACGAGATGAAGTAAATAGCGGCAGATTTGGTGTAGGATACATCATGAGTCAACATCGATTTAACGAATCATACATGAATCGTATGGTTCAAAAAATTGTGCCAAACAAGATTGCTAAAAAGATCAAAAGCCGCTTCCAGGCTTAGGAACTTTTTCTATAGCAATTTTTATTACTATGCGTATGGATAACGTGCCGACGGACGGAATCCGGATTCGTTGAAGAACATGGCGTTAAGCAGCTTACTGTCGTCGTAGCCTACCAACTTTTCGAAATCGTAAGATAGCAGTGTATTGGCCGATATGTATTTGCAGCCATGTCCGTCTATCGGATCTAGCCTCTCTAAGCCCACTCCCTTGTAGTAGTCTAAGAACTTCGTCCCGTCACCATTGATGCGGTCCGAGTATTCAATCTGTCGGGTCGGCACACCGTAGGCATGACTAAGAACAAGTCCGTGCAGGGAGCTTGATACTGTTTTATTGCACATATTGATCTGATCGATGACACCTTTTAAGTTTCCTGTATTCATATCAATAACGAGAACATCCTTTTCGTTTGCATATTTTTCTACAATGTCATCGTATTCAGTGAAGTGTGGAATCAGCCCTAGCTTGTACTTGGTTTTAGGCTGCTTAGCCTTGTAAAACCTCGGCATGAGCAAGCCCGGGTCCCCGTAAATCGGCGCACATGGAAATCCACTATCTAAAAACCGTTGTCTGGTGAGCGGGCCACGTACAGCCCTAACCATTGAATGATGAACTGTTTGCTGAACATCACGAATGCCGCTCCCATATACCATTGCATGGTTTTGGCATAATCGAATTACACTACCGGTTGATACGGCATACCTTGCTCTACGCGTCGGTACGTAAGTTGGTTCAAAATCGCTATAGTAAGGTGTGTTAACTTTTCTATGGAGCTTACGAGCAAATTTGGTGGCTTTATTTACTGCTTTTTTGGGAAGCTCTTTCGCAATCGTTCGTAAACCTACATTCTTGCGCTCGGCGTTGCGAATGCCGTGTTCAGTGATCGAATATTTCGATAGATCTTTTACACCGCACACGTCTTCTAAAAAGAATGGTGTAATTAGGTCTCCGACATTTTTTGTAGGGTACCAGTAGAACTTCAGGTGATCGTCGCTGAGCGTTGCATGTATATCGGGATAATATTCAAGAAGCTCATTGTCGCTCAGTGTATCTATGGCGTGCCTGCGCCAAGCATGATAGAAGTATTCATGCGTATAGCTTGGGAAGCGTGACGTGTTTTTCCATGGCTTAGTATGGTTTGTGAAGTGCATAAACACGCCGCTGCTAATCATTTCACTGTCTAAGTGTATCCATTCGTCTTTTGCTACCGACTTTATCCCAGGAGACACCTTATTATAGGAATCGCCTAGATCCAAATAACCCCAATCTGGGTAGGCGAGTCGAAATAGTGCAAGAAGGCTATCATCTCCCTTTCTAGGTATATCGTTTTCTATAGCTGTCTTGTAAACGCTAGCAATTTTATTTAAAAACTTTTTTCGTGCTAGAGATGCATTATTAAAGTAAACTATACCGGTTTGAATTCTCGGCTCAAGTAATGTAGAGGCATTTCCGTATAGTGAGGTGGCTATTGCCGCATCCTTGCCGAGTATCGCTTCTATAGTGCTTCTAGTGAAAGCTCCTGCAAAATCCTTAACCTCAGATAATCCGAGGTTAAAAGGGTTGTTATTACAGTAAACGTCGCCATCTACGTAAACTGAGTAGGTATAACCCTTGTTATATAAGATTTCTGGCCCGGCGAAGATGTAAAAGCATTCGATTGGGTAATCCCACGCCTTATAGAATTTATCGTTTAAATTGATCTCAATGGGGGTTACATTGTATTTTTTAAGTAGTTTTTTTGTTTTTGCTGAATACTTTTTACCAATTATAAACAAGTCCGTGTCAGGTACATGCTTGCGGACTGATAGTAAAGAGAGGGCTGATGAAATGGCGTACTTATCATCAGCGGTAGAGAATGCGCATATATTTTTTTTAGCCATCAATACTGTAATTATAGCAGATCTAACATGCTCGATCATGATATGATTGGTGTAGTTATTTTGCTTTATGTGCTCACTGCAGGAGGTGTTTGATGAAGAGCGGAGAAAGTAATATCCGTAAAGTTTGCGTAATAGGCCTTGGCTACATAGGTCTACCGACTGGTGCCTTGTTAGCAAGTAGAGGCTATGATGTGCACGGCGTAGACGTGGTGCAAAGTGTTGTCGATACGATTAACAAGGGAAATATACACATTGTAGAGCCTGATCTCGATGAATTTGTTCGTGCTGCCGTAATGTCAAAAAAATTAGTTGCAAGTACCGTTCCGGCAGAATCAGATGTATTTATAATCGCTGTGCCAACACCATTCCATGATGGGTTTATACCTAACGTGGATTACATAGAGGCTGCCGCTAAATCGATAGCACCTTTCATTAAACCTGGTAATATCGTAATTCTTGAATCAACGTCTCCTATCGGTGCAACAGTAAGCCTGGAAGAGACACTCCGTGAGGAAGGTGTTGATGTTTCAAAAATCTATGTAGCACACT
>JALRDS010000034.1 GCA_023259925.1 Candidatus Saccharimonadia bacterium | reverse complement strand
TTCTTTAATCAGCTCCCATAAATTCCGCCGTGCTTGTGGATCGAGTCCGGTTGTTGGCTCATCTAAGAAAAATACTTTAGGGCTATGCACCAGCGCAGCAGCTATTGAAAAACGCTGCCGTTGCCCGCCTGATAGCTGCTCGGGGTAGCTGTTTGCCTTTTCGAGTAACTGAACATCCGCAAGGAACTCACGGGCATTAACTGTTTTTCCGTATGTTGCTGCAAAAAAATTAATAAGCTCAGTCAGCTTTGTTTTCTCTTCAAAGCTAGGCGTCTGCGGCTGTACGCCAATGAGTGAGCGGATACGACGTGGGTTTAAGGCAACATCTATACCGTCTATGAATGCTGAGCCGGCGTCTATTGTGCGAAGCCCTTCAAGCATTTCTAGGGTGGTGGTTTTTCCAGCGCCATTTGGCCCTAAAATACCGAATATCTCGCCCTTTTTTACGCTAAAACTTACACCTTCAACTACCGGCACACCGTTATATACCTTAGTAAGATCACGCACATCAATCATTGAAGTCATTGCTAATATTATACCCCTAAAATACAAAAAAGCCCCGCTTGGCGAGGGGCGGGTTACTGCGGACCACAACCCTCGCTTATAAAGCACGAGGCATTTTTGGCACCTGTTTGTTTGATACTACTTTAGCATCAAAGGCGCTTATGTTTCAATACGATTTTAATGTATTTTTTTCTAACGCTTTGGTTAGACTATTTTTTCTTCGATACAGTAAGGAAACCGTTACGTGGGTTTTCTTTTACAATGCGGTCATCAGGTAGATCTACTGGTTCACCCTTTGCATTCTTCTCTACTTTCGCGAAGAAGTAGATAGTTTGTGGTTTACCGCCACGAAGGGTTACTTCTGTCTTGTGTAGGTAGTATGTGATGCCCTTCGAGTTTGTGTGCTTGTAAGCCATTGGTCTTATACCTCCTATTAGTTCTTACAAGAGTTAGCGTACGCCTAAGAGGTGGCCCCTGTCAACACTTAAATACTACTGTAGTGACGGCGGAGTAAGACTCTTAAGAGGGCCGCGGCCAACAATCGAAGAAGTATCACCCCTGTTAACAGAGCACTCGCCAGTACACTAAAACCTGCAAAATCTGGTGACCAATCTGGACTGAAAAAAGTGTGACGGTACAGACTAGGGTTGGGTAGATTTGCCTTATCTGGCGCGTTGCTGCCCGATGGATATTTTGCCAGTTCGGCCGCAAAACACTGCACATAGGCCTGCGAATACCCTGAATGCTGCGCTTTACAGGTTGCGTCCGCCTGGGCGTTAATATTGTTCCCTCCATTGTTCATGCTGGCGGCAGAAATTGCGCGTTCCGTATCACGCTGGTACTGCTCTGCTAAGTAAACTACCCCCGTGTCGGCATTCATATGTGCGGCAGAATACCGCTGCAGTTGATACAGCCTTGAGCGTGTTACTTCATCATCACCTGCTTCGTCAGCGGTAATAACAGCGTTCCGGCGCTCAACCATGCCAATGTTGTTTAACCGAAGAAACGTTGCAGTAAGTAACAGCAGTACAATCAAAATTAACACGAGCTTCCACGTTTGCACGCGTTGCAACCAGTTAATTCCCGCTTTGATTTGCTGTTTATCCGTCACCGTAACCGATGGTACCTCACCCTTATATCTGGATTTAGTATAGCACGCTCATTACTTTTGATAGAGGGCGAAGCGAGGAGTGATAATGAGTAACACGGCGACAGACGCTATCAAAAAGAATGCTTTTAGCGCAAACTCCCCTTCATATAATGCAAACAGTCCGGCGAGCAGCAGGGCTGCCACTACTGCACCCAGGTTAGCCACCATTTCCATTACTGTTAAATACTCTATTCTACGCTTCGTTATATCGGCGTTATCGAACATACCCCGCATGAACGGCATAGCATACCCGGCCGTTGTGGCTTCGTTAATTGCGTTCAGAAGCACCACGCCAAACGGCGTCGTTACAAATATTCGCAGCGCGTGCACAACACCATTTGCTGACCCGGCAAATCGGAGTAATTCCCTACCGCGTCTGTGATCGATTAACTTACCAAACATGTACGATGAAGCGAGTGCCACAAACAATGTTACGGACGTAACGAAGCCAATTTCGGCATAGACTTTATCTGTACCAGATGAGAATACCACGACCACCAAGAACAGAGACCATGCCGTTGCTGTGGCGAATATGTCAAACCCAACGCCGAAGTCTGCACGCATAGATCGCCACACGATACCCCAAGGGAATTGCTTAAAATTAAGCCCGTGCTGTAGTCGTATCGGCTCTGCCGTAAGAAACAGTGGGCCAGCCGATAGCAAAAAGAATATCGCAGCGATAAACATAATACTTTCTGCACCAAACAAAAAGGCAATCGTTCCACCCAGCAGCGGACTAACACCGGCTGCTATCTTTTCAACAATATTCATATACCCTATTTCTTTACCGGCGTGGGCAACATGTTTCACTTTTGAAAAATCAACTAAATATGCAAGATTATTTAGGGCAATCGAATGCGCTTGTAGGATTAACCAGCCGCCTAAAGCAAGCGTACCGTACACTGGGTCGGTCACGAATGGCAGCACCAACATTGCCGCGGCCGACACGAAGTTACTTATCAACGTGGCATGTTTTGGACCATGCCGTGCAATTAAGAGCGCGCAAAGTGGGGTTAATAATAATTTTATTCCGTAGAGTGCGGCAAAATAGAGCGCAATAAACGTAAGTGAAAAGCCTTCTTGATATAAGAATATCGACGTAAAGGTGGAAGCAAGACGAACTGCGAAAAGGCGCAACATTCTTGAAGCGTACAATTCTGCAACTTCAGAAAATGTAGCGTATCGCCAAAAATGACGACGCTGTAACATTCTGCGAATAAAATACTGTATAACGTGCATGTTCTAATTTTTTATATTGCGTATTGTTTACGTTTATTATACTACATTTTAGCTATTCTACTACTGTAAAATCCATCTAAAATTACTAACTTAGGTGCTATACTAAAAAGCATGAACATTTTCTTCAGCGGTATCGGGGGCGTTGGTATTGGTGCCTTGGCGCAGCTAGCACAAGATGCCGGATATACCGTGAGCGGGAGCGATACGCAGCACAGCTTAATGACTGACGAACTCGAAAAGCGTGGCATTCCCGTATATTTTAAGCAAGATGCAAAATACATAAAGAAGCTGCACAGCCAGTCACCAATCGACTGGTTTGTGCATACTGCTGCATTGCCGAGTAATCACCCAGAATTACTTATGGCTCAAAAACTTGGCATTACCTGCTCGAAGCGAGATGAGCTACTCAGCCAAATTATTCAAGAAAAAAACTTAAAGCTGATTGCCATCAGCGGCACACACGGAAAAACTACCACGACCGGTATGTTAGTGTGGGCTCTGCAGCAACTTGACATGCCTGTTAGCTATGCAATCGGTACTACACTTAGTTTCGGACCAAGTGCACAATACCAACCTGGTAGCGAATACTTTGTATATGAATGTGATGAATTTGATAAAAACTTCTTGCGGTTTACACCCCATTTATCACTCATTACCACTATTGGCTACGACCATGTGGACACCTACCCAACACGCGATGATTACTTTACGGCTTTCAGTGACTTCTTACGCCAATCCAATCACTCTATCGGCTGGCGACGCGACTATGCATGGCTACCAAACTTGCCTGAAGAAAAGCTATGGCAATTGCAAGATACTGAGGTGCAAGATACTGGCTTAGCCGGAGAACATAATCGCCGAAACTCAACACTAGTACTAAAAGCATTGGAGTTTCTGGGGCTACCTCATTCATCTCAAACTATAGAATCCTTTCCAGGTACAAACCGCCGGTTCGAGAAACTGGCTGATAATTTATACAGCGACTATGGCCATCATCCTACCGAGATTGCAGCCACGTTGCAGCTTGCCAAAGAAATATCGGAGACGGTAGTACTCGTTTACCAGCCCCATCAAAATACTCGACAATACGAAGTCAAACCTCAGTACCGAACAGCGTTTGAAAATGCGAATCGCATCTACTGGCTGCCAACATACTTAAGCCGTGAAGATAAAACTTTGCCAGTGCTGCGACCAAGTGAGCTAATTGCTGATATCACAAACCGCTCTAGCGTAGAAGTAATAGATTTAAACGACGACTTATGGGAAGCAATTGAGCAGCATCGTTTGGTTGGTCATTTAGTACTGTGTATGGGCGCGGGCTCAATCGACTCGTGGGTGCGCTCACACCTCAAATAACTTAGCGGTTATCGCCACTTCCCTTTGTAACGCCACGGCTTTTTCGACTTAGTACTTTATCTAGGTTTGACTGTGCGATTTCATCGAGCGAATAACCTAAGTACACACCGACTGAGTTTACGTACCATAGCACGTCACCCAATTCTTTCATAAGTTCTTTTTTATCCTCTTCTGTGGCTTCACCAGCCTTGTCGCGTAGAATCTTTTTGAATTTTTCAGCAACCTCACCCGCTTCACCTACTAACCCGAAGACTTTTTCAAGCATAGCGTGGCTATCAATCGCTTGGTTTTTATTGTTGTATAAATCTGTTGAAATTGCTTTTTGAGAATAATCAGATAGTTGCATCCTTCTATTGTACCGTAGCGCGCACCAGCTGCGTTATCCTGCCTTCTTCGATCCATCGCTGTTCGTATGAAGTCATAATTTTGTAGTCTTCAGACAAGTTCGATTGATGTAAATCAAATGATAATTCGTTGATTTTCCAGCCAGCTTCCACAAGCTGTTCTAAGCTCCAATGGAAGAACGCGGGGTTATCGTGCTTAATAATAAATGATCCATCTACACCCAGTAGCGATGCGTACTTCTGTAAATATGTAGGATGTGACATCCGACGTCCGGCGGAGCGCTTTTTAGGGTACGGATCAGCAAATGTCAGCCATAGCTCACGTACCGAATGAGCCGGAAATAGTTCGCCTATTTGATCGGCCCTGGCGCGTATAAAGAATATGTTCCGTATATCTTGTTCGAGCGCCGCATACGCACCTTTCTGCAAACGATCTGCTTTTACGTCAATTGCTACAAATGTGCGTTCGGGATGACGCTTTGCGAGTTCAACACTAAATAGCCCAGTACCCGCACCAAGCTCAACCACATCAATTGCCTGTGGTTGCCACTCATCAAATTCAAAACAATTTTCTGCATTACTAAACTTGGCAAACTTATATTTTTTGCGTTTTCTAGTGATTACAAAATCATTCGGGTTAATCATCGGAGTCGTTTTACACCTCCATTAGGCTGCACTTGAAGCAGCTGCGACGCAGTAGCATTATGAACCTGGCCACCATCTACATAAAAATCTACACTATCGCCGAAGTACTTAATTGCCTCCTGGATTGTCATTGCTGGGGGTTGTCCTTGAGGATTAGCACTTGGGGCAATTAATGGACCAGTACTCGTTAATAACTGTTGCAGGCCTGAATCGTCAGGTAGCCTATACGCCACCGACTGGTTGCCGCGTTGAATCCAGTCCGGCGCATGTACCGCAGGGATAATCACGCTCACTGGACCAGGCCATACGTTAGATAGTATCTTTTCACTGGCGCTATCTACTGCGTCAAATAGTTGGCTCTTATTGGCTATTAGTACTATGGGCGACTTATTATCGTCACGACCTTTTAGCGCAAACACCCGTTCTACCGCCCCCTCATTTGCAGCCGATGCCACCACACCGTACAACGTGTCGGTGCGTAAAACCCCTATACCACCGCTTAGAAGTATGCGACTAAGTTCTGGGTCATTAAGTGAATTACATTGCAACATATAGCATTATTCTAGTGAGAGCGTCTCGTCACTCAACACATCACCCGAAAACGCATCTATCTCAATTAATGCTTCAGCAGCTTTTTGCCTATACAGTGTTTCGAATTCATTCAATGACTGAGCATCAATTGGGCCGTCTTCAGAGTAGCCCTTAAATACTTCGCTGCCTTTTACGGCCTCTTTTCTGGCACTATCATAACCAGGCCGCGACAAATCTAGCTGCAACGTTCCGCTACTAACATATAGACTCAATGCTACGTACACTAAAAATAACGAGATGCCAATCACCCCTATAATCATGAGCAAGAACTGCCTACCTTGAACAGCTGCAACGCTCGTAGATCGCAGTGCTGCAGCATGTTGTGTAGAATGCTTACTCTCGGCCATTACGCGTCAGCCTCAAATTCATTTTTGAATAGTTCGAACTCAGAACCGTAGCTTCGAATTAATTCTAAGATAGCCTGATTGCTCGCTGATAACAGCTGGCGCTGCTCCCTAGCCTCGACGAGCCCGTTATAAAAACTCACCGGTTGGCGGCTGCAGTCAATATTCAGCAGCTTCGACATAGCATTGTCATAACTAATGTAGGCATCAAAAAACACACGATACTTTTTATTGTAGTCAGCTGTAATCGTTAGCAAACTTCCTGCATCAAGTTGGTTCGATGCCAAACGACGATTTAATGGAACCATAAGCTTATCACTTATTGCGCGATATAGCTCACCTCGGTTTGTACGCAAAAAAGCATCTGTTTGGTGCAGGCGATTCAACGTTGCCTGGTTCTCGGTGCAGTGATTTTTAATTTTTGCAATTTTTTCTTCAGTAATCGTTATAGCAGCGTTCGCTTGTTGGTTAATAGCGACCAAAGCTAACAATCCCGAGAAAATAGCTGCTATTGCTAGAATATGTAAACGCATTACTTTAGTATGCACCTACAGAGGTTATTTGGTCAAATCGAGCCGATTACCAATATATGTAACGAGCCCATCTGCTAGCAACCCGTTAAGTGCACGATCGAATCGCTCGTCTGCCGAAACAGCTGTACGTAATTCTTTTGTAGTACAAGGGCCACCAGACAATGTACGGATAATTTGACCACGAACCTCCCTAACACTTCCTTTCAGTGTAGGCTGCCGCTTATATTGCTT
>JALRDS010000080.1 GCA_023259925.1 Candidatus Saccharimonadia bacterium | reverse complement strand
TACAAACAACTATTTGAATCACTTCCAGAACGGTATGTGGTATTCGATGCCGACTCGCCAAACTTTACTATGTTGGCAGCCAGCAGTGGATATCTTGAAGTAACGGGCAAGAAACTCTCTCAGATAATTGGACAGCGGTTGTTTGATGTTTTTCCAGATGTGTCAGACCTGGCCGCGAAAAATGGCAAAGGTGAACTTCAAATTTCATTAGAAAAAGTTATTCGTACCAAACAACCGGATAGCACAGGAGTTATTCGCTACGATTTAGCGGACGAAACAGGGGAGTTACAGCTACGGTATTGGCAGGCAACTCACTACCCGCTCATAAAAGACGGTGTATGTACTGCTATATTGCAATCAACTGCTGACGTGACTGAACTAGTGCTATCTAGTGAGCAACTGAAGCTTGCAAATATAAAGCTAGACGATGCGTTGGCTGCTGGACTTGTAGGCTCGTGGTCGTGGGATATTGTAAAAGATAGTGTAACGGCAGATAAGGGCATGGCAGAGATATTTGGCATACCAGCCGATGTTGCCTTAAACGGCTTGCCACTGCAAACCTTTGTAGACGCGATCCACACCGATGATCGCGAACGTGTTTCAGGTAAAATCTCTCACGCTGTAGAGACGGGTGATGAGTTTGAGGAAGAGTATCGGACGGTTGATAGCTTAGGGGGAGTACATTGGGTAATTGCTCGCGGTAAGCTTGAACGCGATGAGCACGGGGCGGCAATACACTTCCCTGGAGTGATGATAGATATTACCTCAAGAAAAGAAACAGAGGCTGAGCTACAAGCTAGTGAAGAGCGTTTGCGTTTTATGGCCGATACGATGCCGCAACTGGTGTGGATTACGCGGCCAGATGGGTATCACGAGTATTATAACCGCCACTGGTATGAGTATACTGGCACAACACACGGTGAGACAGACGGCGAGGGATGGAACAATTTATTTCATCCAGATGACCGAGCCAACGCCTGGAAAATTTGGCGTCGTTCGTTAAAAACAGGTGAGCCGTACGAGATTAAGTACCGCTTATATCACGCGCCAAGCGACTCGTACCGATGGGTAATCGGGCGAGCACTGCCTCACAAAGATGCCAGGGGTACAATTTTAAAGTGGTACGGCACCTGTACTGATATCGATGATTCAATCACCGAATTGGAGCACCGAAAAAAACTCGAAGCAGAGCTAAAAGAGGAGCGCGATAAGCTTGAGGCCCGAGTTGCTGAACGCACTTCGCAGTTAAAACTTACTAACGAAGGCTTGCGAGATGAGATTAAAAAACGTCAACGCGCCGAGAAAAAACTTCGTCGCTATAGCGAGGAGCTGCAGCGCAGCAACCGTGAACTTGAAGAGTTTGCCTATGTATCATCGCACGATTTACAGGAACCGCTCAGGAAAATTCAATCATTTAGCGATTTATTAGTGGAAGAATATGCAGATAAACTTGGTGATGGCGACCAATACCTTTCGCGCATTCAAGGGTCGGCTAAGCGTATGAGTAAACTTATTGAAGACTTATTAACTTTTTCGCGTGTCACTACGAAACAAGCTACCAAAACTAATGTTGATTTAAACCAGGTGCTTGAATTTGTTATTAACGACCTTGATGACCGCATTAAGCGAGAAGGGGGGCAGGTGACAGTTACGGGGTTCCTCCCGACAGTACGTGCCGACGAAACGCACATGCGGCAACTGTTTCAAAATATTGTTTCCAATGCATTGAAATTTCACGCCAAAGATTCAAGCCCGATTGTTACGATTAGCGCGGCTAGCGTAGATGGTGTGCACCAAATAACGATTAAAGACAACGGTATAGGTATAGATGAAAAGTACCTTGAAAAGATATTTGCCGTATTCCAACGGTTAAACGTGCGCCAGGCGTATGAAGGCACCGGAATTGGACTGGCTGTTTGTAAAAAGATAGTTGAACGCTATGGTGGTACAATTGAGGTAGAAAGCAAGGTTGGAGAAGGTACGGCGTTTACAATTAAACTTCCAGCCGAGAGCGAGGTGATATAAATGAGTCATCAAAAAGAACCAGTTGTCATACTAATGGCAGATGACGACGATGACGATTTCATGCTTACACAAAAAGCCCTAAAGGCGAGTAAATTACTTAATGAACTAGTTCGCGTAAGAGATGGTGAGGAGCTGATGGACTACTTACTCGGTCGCGGCGACTTTAAGGGTACTGCGACAAAACGGCCGGGCATCATTCTACTAGATTTGAATATGCCACGCAAAGATGGCCGCGAAGCCTTAAAAGAAATTAAAGAAAACCAAAATCTACACGACATTCCAGTAGTGGTATTCACCACGTCAAAAGCCGAAGAAGATGTTATACGCTCATATCAGCTCGGTGTTAATTCATTTATCACCAAGCCTGTAACATTCAATAATTTACTGAATGTTATGTCATCACTCGGTCGATATTGGTTTGAAATTGTAGAACTTCCAAAGGATGCCGCAAAGTAACGCTCCAGAGCTTGTTCGCGTACTTCTCATCGATGACGATGAGGATGATTATTTAATAATGAAGCGGCTGTTCGCGTCGATGAAGTCAATAAACAGCCAGTTAGACTGGGTCTCATCTAGTGAAGCGGGGATTGCAAAAATATTGCAGTCTCAGCACGATGCCTATCTAATAGACTACCGAATTGACGGCAGAACAGGACTGGAGGTACTGCAAGAGGTAAATGCAATCGAGCGTTCTGAACCGTTTATTCTTCTTACTGGAGTAGGTGGCCAGGAAATTGAGCGTGAGTCGCTAGAGATGGCGGCGTCTGATTTTCTGATTAAAAAGAATCTTACGAGCGATAGCCTGGCTCGTGCGCTATACTATGCGCTAGGCCGAAAAGAGCAAGAAAAACAGAAAATCGATGAGCTTATTAAGTTAAATAAATCAAAAGATGAGTTTATCTCAATTGCCTCACATCAACTCAGAACGCCTGCAACTACCGTGAAACAGTATGTTGCGATGATGTTGGACGAGCTAGGCGGGCCGGTAAACGAAAAACAAAAACAATTATTGCAAAAAGCCTACGATAGCAATGAACGTCAGCTGACAATAATCAACAATCTTTTAAAAGTGGCACAGATTGATTCAAACACATTCTCGCTTACTCGTACAATGGTCGATATATCTATGGTGGTAAAGACCGCAGTTGAAGATATTCTTCCAGCTTTTGAAGAAGTGAACCAAATAGTAACAGTTTCGGCAAATGAACCGGCTACGGCATTTGTAGATGAAAACGCAATTCGGATGGTGGTAGATAATCTCCTTGAAAACGCAAATAAATACTCAGAGTCAGACTCGAAAGTAAATGTATCTGTCACAAGTGATCAGTACGCCGTAAAGATAACAGTTAGTGACACTGGCGTTGGCGTATCTGAGCCAGAAAGGCTATTTAAAAAGTTTTCCCGCGTTGAAAACAAGCTGTCGGCTAGCGTAAATGGTACGGGCATCGGCCTGTATTGGGCGTGGTCGATTGCTAAGATGCATGGCGGCGGTTTGCAATATGCGGCAAATCAACCGAAAGGCTCAACGTTCACCCTGACGCTCCCGCAGGTGTGAAATAAGTCACCGCGTCGTGATAGAATCAGGGTATAGTAGAGGGTAGAGATGAACAAGCAATCAATTCTTATAGTTGAAGATGACAATGACCTACGCGACGCGTATACAATGATTCTAGAATCTGAAGGGTATACGGTATATTCGGCTGAACATGGACAGGCGGCATTAAACCATATTACAGCCAGCGGTGATCCCGCGTTAATTTTTCTTGATCTCCGCATGCCTGTCATGGACGGCATTGCATTTTTAAAAGAGTTCAAGCCAACCGATCACCCAGATACCGAAATAGTAGTATTCTCAAACTACGATGCAAAAAATGAGATTGATGCGGCCTACGAACTTGGCGCAAAGCGCTACGTGCTAAAGGCGAGAGCCGCCCCAAAAGAATTAATACGCATTGTCAAAACAGTGCTAGCCTAGCACCACATCGCGAAATGCATCTTCGCCGATGTGATTTTCGAGCTGATCTTTGTGCACTCTATAGATCCCGCCTGCGTAATCGATAATGCCTTGTTTCTGCAATTTACCAAGAATTTTCGTTGTGCTTTCTCTCGATAGGCCAACTAGTCCTGCAATTGTTGTGTGACGTAGTGGGATGGTGATAGTATGCAACCCGTCTGGCTGTAGCTGTCCGTAGCGAAACACTAAATAATAAAGCGTGAACGCCACTTTATCTTCGGCACGTGACTGCGCCAGGCCATTTACACGCAACATGGCTGCGGTATGATCGCTAGCTAATGTCGCGAACATGTCTGCCAGGGCGCCAGGTTGACTAAGGACGTGAGATTTAAAATCTTCTCGACTAAAGTGAAGCATACGTACATCCGATACCGCCTCATAATAAAATAATGAAAATGAGGTTGTTTCCATAAGCCACGAGAGCGGCAGAATGTCATCTTTTGTAAAAAAGGCCAAGGTGCGCTCTTCGCCAGTGTTTGTAATGGTGTATGAACGCACGATACCATCAGCCACCATGGCACCATGGCGTGGTGCTTCGCCTTGAAAGAAGATATTTGCACCTTTCTTAAACACCCTTAAATGGGCAAACGGACGAATACTACTAGAGGCGGAACTCATAGGGCTAGTATAGCACTCTTGTTTTGTGAAATTTATTACAAGTTTTTTGTGACTATCGCCACCGTGCGTGGCTTCGTTGTTGGCTAGTATAGGTAGTAGACATCAATTCTAATGGTGGAGGGGTATATGAAGCAACAGACAGGTTCAATTGACACACGTATACAAAAGTTCATGAGTAAAAAAATGTCTAAGTTCCCAGAAATTAGTGAGCATCAGGCACCACGAGATGAAGTAGAGCTGCGAGGCTACTCCATAAGCGAATTTTTAGCAGTATTCAACCGAAGAACAGTTAGTCAGCGGTAAGTAGCAGTAAGGCTAAGCAACAGGAGGAGACGTGCATATTTTTAAGAAACAACAGAGCTCATATGACGTAAAAACTGATCAGCTGTACATTGAGTTGCCGGTCCGGCTGTAGTGTAGTGTTTATTTCCTAAACCAAACGATTATCCAGGGTCCTCTCCACGGCTCTGGATTTTTTTAGTAACCAATTTACCGTGAATCTATAAAATACACCTAGTAGTTAACAGTGACTACGGTATAATGAGGGAAAAGACGCACCTATATTCTAGAGTAGGTGCGGCGGGAACGATTCGGGAGTATCAACGTGACAATTAAAGAAACTGCAGGAAAAATGCTGCTCTACCTCTACCAGCTGCAACGCACAGTCCCCTCAAGTATGCAGTACCGTCAGCTAGGTTTTATTGATAAGGCCGATGGAAAGGTTGGGCTAACGAGCGATAAAAAATGGCTCACGCGAGATCTGCTCGACATCAGTTCACAGTCTTCTGACGTATTCAACGGTTTTATTTTTTTGGTTGATAAAGGTTTCATTCGTTCGCGTGAACGAACTACCTCTGGTGCGAGAATTTATGTAGGCATACATTTAACCGCTGCGGGTATCGATGTTGTTGAAGGCGTAGAGCACGGCACAGACGGCAAAGATGTTTTTGGGGCAACGTTTAATATTCCGGTGGCAGAAGACATGAATGTTGAAACGCTCATCCAAGAAAACGTTGGCGCACTACTTAAATAGGGCTATATATACAATTGTGGCTTGCGTAGCGCTTATGCTATGATGACAATAGATAAAGAGAGCAATCTAGGGAGAAGTACACTGCATGGATAGGGGTCCGCTGCGCACACGTCAGCAAGCCACAAATTATGGCAACAAAGAAACGAAGCCCGAGAGTAGCGCGAGGCAAGAGTCGCTTGATACTGGCGCGTATGATAGCTTGCCGGCTCCATCAAGGGGTCGACGTTCAACCATGGCTGAGTCGCCAAAGAAACGTCTTCCGGCAATTATTGGCGGTATAATCGCACTGCTAGTAATTCTTAGTGCTGGCTGGTGGTTTATGAATGGCTTTATAGATTCAGGAATCGATAGCAGTAAATACCAGGCGGTGTTTTTTGATAACGGCCAAGTGTACTTTGGCAAGTTAAAAGGCGTGAATAGTGAGTATATGCAGCTCACCGAGATTTACTACTTGCAAAATGATAGTACTGAAACTGGTGCATCGCAAGATCCTCAGTCATCATCGACTACTGCTGGTGATGTGCAGCTTGTGAAGCTCGGTGATGAGATACATGGGCCTGAAGATAAAATGATTATTTCCCGAGAGAAAATCCAATTCTACGAAAATCTCAAATCAGATAGTAAAGTATCTACCACAATCAAGAACTACCAAGCTGGTCGTTAGTACGTTGGTACATTTTTGAGATTAGTACTGCTGAGCGACTGGATGTACGTAGCCCACTGCTCGGTAGTTAACTTACGTTCAGATTTGATAAGAATGAGTAAGTTTTCTTTAGAGAATGCCACAGACTGAGGGCCTTTTGTGCTCGTTCCCACGTAAAATACAGTGCTACTATCGGTGATATGTTTTTCGTAAATGTCTTTAATATTTTTTACGTAGGTTTCTGGGTTGTTCACAAATGACGCTGTTGATTTAATAGGTTGCTCTGTCACAATTATTGCAGTGTCGGCAATTTTGTCACTAAAGGCGTAGACTGGCTCTTTATCTGGTGGACTAATCCGTTGCCAGCCGCCAAGTGAATTAATCGTTTTATTTTCGGGTAGTATCGTAGTGTAATTTGGACTATCTGTAGTTTGTATTGGGGTAGGCTGTAGCGATAAAAAATACAGGATACTAGCTATAATTACCCCTATAGTGATTGCACCTATGATTAATAACTGGCTTCGCTGAAGGGGCAACAGCAATATACGCTGCCTAGTTGTCTCTTCGGCTGGGGTTTTACTATCCTCGTGGTTATTAAGAGACTTGGTGGGTTTTTGTAACACTGTTTCTACTACTCCCGTTAACAAATGAACTACCTACATTAGCGTGTATTGCCTACGCTTATCTCTTTTTATTCTAGCATGAGAGGCCAGGGAGGTTAGTTGTTGCTGAACGTAAAGTTTAGGTTACTTACATAGGCATTCGCATCGCTTTTTGCCGTCATGTTTATTCTGAATAAAATACTGTCACCAGCTTCGAAACCACAGTTTGCGGGATCGTTTGTTGTTTCAGCAACTGTTTTTTGCCACGTAGATTGCGAGCCGGTTGATACACTCATTTCACTGCTACACGACACTAGGCCATTCTCGCCATCGCGGTATATTTGATAGGTCACAGCGGCATTATTACTGTCCGTTCGGCCTAATAGCGAGGTAGATCCACTGACGAATTCCTTAAAGTTAGCGGGTAGTTGGTGTGTAACATAGATACTTCGTGTTTGGTCTGTGGTTTCTTCAGATGTCCAGTTATAGAAGTTGTATGTTTCATCGGTGCCACAGATGGTTGGTTGATTATCGGAGCCATCATTCACGTTCAAGTGGTCAGAACAAAGGTCTGAAGTGATTGTGCCGATATCTGCGCCGTTCATGACTGCGTTTGAGTATTCTGGGCTCAGCGTCACAAAGGTATCTGGGCTAGCACCACAGCTGCCCCAGCCGTCAGCTTCATAACACTGTACTTCACCGAGCGTAGAGTCGTAGTACATGCCACCAACCATTGCGTTGGTTGGCGCTGAAGCACTTTGATCAAGGGTAAGCATAGTAAGTCCTGCCGAGTTGGCGCCAATACGAATGTTCGTCTCATCTCCGGTTATCTGTGCGTTGGCGCTACTTTGTGCTTTGAGTTCGTCAATCTCAGACTGTTGATCTTGTGCGCCGGCTAATAAGTATGGAATAAGCCCGGTGTAATTTAGCCCAATAATACCTCCGTCTGCGTCGTACTGAACGAGCTCCGGCATTACTTCGGCAACTTCTTGCGCAATTAAACCGAAGTCGCGACTGCCGCCGTTCGCCGCCTGGTAGCCGCTACTTTCTTTCCAGTCAAAACTTACCGCTCGTAGTTGCGATAATTTATCTTTCGCATCAGCAATGGTTACCACGTTTTCTTTGTATGCAGCAGACGAAGGGTTGGTGCAACTTGTGCCATTTGAGCGAACTAATTGATTGCTGCCATCAATACAAACCGTGGTACCGGTGCCGTTTGCAATGCCGTTGTAGGTAATGGTACTGCCGATTGATAGTGCACCTGATACATCGGTATCTTTTAGTAGTTTTATATTTCCAGCCGGTTGAACGGCGTAGTCACCGCTTGCATTCGTCGCTTGACCGCCATAGATGGTGCCTGTTCCACTGTTATTAACAGAACCACCACCTAGACTATTGTTGTTTAGTTCGTTGGCAGTTGATACGCTGTCATCGATGTTGATTGCGTAATTATTTGTGGTTGCTTCTGCATCTGCAATTTTGTTGTTTGCAATAATGTTGTAGCTTGATGAAATGAGACGTATGCCGTTATTGGTTGTTGCCTGGCCGCTATTACGAACCGAGTTATGGGAGATTGTGTTGTTGTCTGAGTAGTACGACACGTGGATGCCGTAGCTGAAGTTACCTTCAGCAACACTATTTGTTACCAGTGACCGCGAGGTGGTCGATAGGCCAATTCCTACGTAGTAGTTATAGTTCGCTGTAACATTTGTGATAACGGCATTTGAACTTGTTGATACGTCAATACCTGAAGAGTTCCAGTTGTTTGACCAAATATTTGTGATGGTGACTGATTTTAACGACGATGACACATCGGTAGTAGTGCCTACGTTAGTCATTTTTATACCACTGAAGTCTGAGCCGCCTGGTTGATTTAACTTATTTCCATCAAGGCGGAGGTCACGAATTACGATTCCAGTCGCAGATCCATCGGCTGTGAGGTTCGTAATTGCATTGAAATCGGTAAGCCAGTTATCTGGAATAGTAACTAATGTGCCACGGCCTGCGCCACGAAGAGTCGAGTTGTTTGGGAGCTGAACGGAGCCATCAACGGTAAATGTACCTTTGTGTAAGTAGACTTCGCCTCCGGCTGCTTCGGTAAGTGCGTCGTTGATTTCAACCTGGTCGCTTGTTCCGTCGGCTACGTAGTCTGAGGCATCTTTAACAGACTGACTGGCATCTGACGGTGCAACGGTTACAATACCGGTGCTTTTTGAAGTACGCCAGCGCCCCCCACTGAATACGAGTAATGTGTCGGTGTCGGTGTCATAGAATAGTGTGCCTTCGCTCGGCGAGACGGGGCGTTCAGCAGTAGAGCCGCCAACTAGTATTAGTGTGTTGCCGCTACTTACGGTTAAATCACCGTCAACAGTGACTGCACCGGTTAGATTAATACTACTTGCTGTAGAGCCTAGGTTAATTTGGTTGCTCCCCGAACCGGTACCTATGTTGAGCGTTTGGCTCGCAGTTGGTGATCCCATTGTAATGGTAGTGGCGTTCACGCCGCCGATGGTGAGTGTGCCAGCGCTAGCGCGGTCAAGGCTTGGGCTTATCACGCCGACTGTACCAACTAACGTATTGGCGGTACCGGTCCCGGTAATAGTGAAATCGGCAGATTGCGGCGTAGTGGTGTTTTGGATAAAGCCGCTGGCGTCGATGCCGCCAAGTTTACCGGCGTTCATTGCGTACGGTGTTGAAGTCAACCGCTTCATCGGCAGCATTTCACCATCAGCTGTACAGCTACCGCTACTAAAGGTGGTACAGTCGGCGGCTGAGCCAGCAATATTGATCGATAGCCATAAGGTGTCGTCATTCCAGTCAATGCTCGAGCCAAATGCGGTTCGAGAGCCAAGCTCAACGGAGAAGTAGCCATTCTTAATCACAACACCTTGGTTGGCGTTATTGTTCACATAACTTTCAGTCCACGACAGGCTGCCGTCTGGGTTGCCTGCTTCAGCGCCGCTTCCACCTTGGTAGATCTTGAATTGCATGTTGTAGCGTCCGTCTGGAACTAGACCGCCACTTGACGTGAGTAATCGCCCCTGGAAGCTCATTTTTTGGTTAATGCCAGGTGCAGCAAGTGAAACATCAGCAAAGAATAGCGTTGTAGTTAACGCAACGAATAGCGTAAGAAGCCCTGCTAGTAGCAGTGCAAAGCGCCGATTAAGAATAGTGGGTAGATGTGACCACACGTACATTTTTTGGATGTTTTTCTTTATTTTTCTCTGTTAATGGAGTAAAAATATTTGTTTCACTTGTGACGTGTGGTGGTCCATCAAAGCTTGTGTTTATCTTACCATATGAAGGTATGCCGAACCATCATTTTTATATCATTTTATAGTGTGTGGTGCGTGCAGTGCGCCTGTCATTCCAGCAGGGTGCTTATGCTATAATGAGCCTAGATTCAGCTAATCGCTAAAACGGGGGTAAACAAATAGTGAAACGGCCTTTGGGTCTTGCAGTAGCGGTAGCGACAATTGTCGCTAACTTGATTGTTTTTCCACTTACGCTGGGTGCGGCTGATTTTTCTGGTGGGAGCGTACAAAGTTACGCTGCCGAGAGCAAAATTGATACCGGTACGATTGTTGAACTAACTGGTACAAACGCCGACCAAGTAAAAGTAGCAACTAAAGCTAATGTTAAAAACATGTTCGGTGTGACAGTTGATCGCAATCTACTACCGGTTACGCTGAGTAGCGGTAGTAAAAAGAACGAAGTATTTGTAGCTGTTTCGGGCACCTATAACGTACTGGTTAGTAATCAGGCGGGTGCAATCAAGTCGGGCGACTACGTAACGCTATCATCAGTTAATGGCGTCGCTATGAAGGCTGGCACTGACAAAACAACCGTCTTTGGCCGCGCGAACGGGTCGTTTGATGGAAAAGGTGTCACGCTTGGTACAACCACACTGAAAGATTCAGCTGGCAGTCAGGATAAAACAGTCAGTTTCGGAGTGGTGCCAGTTACGATTGATATTCGGAGCAACCCGAATGATATTTCAACAGAAGTGAACATTATTGAACAACTTCGCCGAGCTGGTCAACAAATAGCCGAAAAAGAAGTTAGCCCAGTGCGTATTTATCTTAGTATTGCTATTAGTGTTATTTGTATTATCGCCTCGATTATCATTCTGTACGCTGGGGTGCGCAACGGTATCATTTCGATTGGCCGTAATCCAATGTCGAAAAAATCAATCTTCAGGGCACTACTTGAGATTATTTTTACAGTCCTCGTTATTTTAATTATTGGGCTATTTGCGGTATATTTACTACTAAAGCTATGATGCATAAATAGGGTGGAGCAATGGGACTATTTCAACAGAAACAGCCGGCAAAAAAGTCGACCGACGATCAAATCGCTGATAACGAGCAGCATTTCTTTGATGAATACTTCAGAGAGGAGCTTCGTAACCATGGACGCTGGTACTTCGAAAAGGTCATTGCCGAAAATGGAAAGTTGTTTAAAAAAGAACTTGATGCCACAATTGAACGCGTCGACGGAGAGCTGAAGACGTACTTAACCGAACAGGTAAATGTCATGGTGGAACAAATTGGCGCTGACTTAAAAGGCCACGTAACATCAAAAATCGAGCAACAAGTTACCGAGCATAGTAAGGCAATGCAGGAAGCGCAAGACGCCGCATTGAACGAAATGAATAAAAGTGTTGAGTCGTTGCGTGAGCAGCATAAAACCTTAACTGACAGCCTAACAAGCAGTGTGGCCGAACAGGAGCAGCGTACCAAAAGTTCGATTGATGAATATAACGCTCGTATGGAGGCAATGAAAGAAGCCCAAGATACTGCCCTTGCCTCTATTAATGAAAGCACCCAGGCGTTGAAACAGCAGCAACAAGAGCTTACCGAGCGGCTTGAAAAGAATGTTACCGAACAGCAGAATTCACTGGTTGGCGCCTTTGAGGGTAATATGGCTCAAATTGTTGAGCAGTACTTACTCGAAGCTCTCGGTGATCAGTACGATGTAAAAGCGCAGTTGCCCGCTATCCTGAAACAGATGGAAGATAATAAGCAAGCCATTGTGGGCGATATGAAATTATGAGCGACTCAGTAGCCAAAACGCACGATCAGTATGTTCTGCCGCCAAGCGTGGTGAGCCGGCTTGATGTGTCACGGCTACTGAGCGAACTCGAGCGAGTCGATAATGAACTGACATCCGAACAAATCCGCCACAAAGACGAAGATGGCTATCAGCCTTCAGTGCCAACTCTGTCAGGCCAGCTCTCAGATTTTTTGTCAGCTAATGATTTAACGCTCGATAATGATCACCAGCGTAGCGATATAATCAGTCAAGTACGACAGCTAAAAGATACTGTGCCGGTCGTGCATATGACGTTTGCCACCCAGGCCGATCACGAAAGTTTAAGCACACTGGTGAGTTGGTTTCGTGAAGCGGCGCACCCACAAACGGTTGTGGCGGTTGGCCTGCAACCCGGCTTGGTGGCGGGTGTATATATGCGCACACCGAATAAAGTCCACGATTTTAGCATGCGAGCACGCTTAAAAGGTAGCCGTGGTGCACTTGTTGGTCAGTTAGAGGGTTTACGTGGCGGACAGTAGGCTATTTGAAAAATTGGTAGCCGATGGCAATCCGGTTGGTGAAATCATTGGGATTGACTCCTTTATGGTGAAGGTGAAGGGGTTGCAGCCAACCAACGTGCACGCAACGGTACGATTCGACGACGACACTCGTGGCTACGTACACCAAGTACTCGATGATCATGTGGTTGTCATGAAACTCGACCCTTCGCCCCTTCATGTTGGTTCAGTGTGTGTGATTGAAAAGCCAGACATTATGACGCCAGTTGGTAAAAACTTTGTAGGCAGGGTAATTAATGTATTTGGCGAGCCAATCGACGGTAAAGGTGCAATTGAGCCTGATCAAGAGTGGGATGTGTTCCATGGCGCTCCAATGCTTTACGAGCGAGAATTACTCGACACGCCAGTCGAAACAGGTGTGGCTATTTTAGATCTTGAATATTCGTTAGCGCGCGGTCAACGTATGGCCATGCTCGGCGATAGCAAGGTGGGCAAAACTGCCTTAGCGGCATCGGTGGCAATCAACCAAAAAAATACTGACATTACAGTGATTTATGTACTAATTGCCAAGCGGCAACACGACGTGGCTGAGCTTGTTAGCAACCTTGAGAAGAACGACGCCCTTAAAAAAGCGATTGTGGTAGTAAGTAACTCATTTGAATCGCTCATTCTTACTTACTTGGCGCCATATGTGGGTGCGGCGCACGGTGAGTACTTTTGGCACCAGCTTGGGAAAGATACATTAGTGATTTACGACGACCTGACAGCACACGCTCAAGCCTACCGTGAAATCTCACTGATTGCTGGGGTGAGCCCTGGCCGTGACTCCTATCCTGGCGACATGTTCTATACCCACTCCAGCCTACTGGAACGTGGCGGCAAAACAGAGAGCAACCACGCTAGTCAAACGCTTATTCCTATTGTGTATGCGCCGGGCGGCGACATTACTGCCTATCTGCCAACCAACATTATGTCGATTACTGACGGTCAGTGGATTCTCGACGGTAAGATCTTTAAAGATACTATGCGTCCAGCAGTGAGTACGGCGCTCTCAGTTACACGTGTGGGTGGCGTGGGCCAAAATAAGCGTCAAAAAGGATTGGCTGACAAGTTGAATCTGACGCTCGCTGGATACCGTACCGCTGAGGAGTATGCGCACTTTGGTACCGAGCTTAGTGCACAGGCACAAGCCGACTACGATAAAGGTAAAGTACTATTCACGCTCATGAACCAAGCAATTGGCGAAACCTACAGCTTTGCTGAACAGCAGTTTTTGTTAAGTATTGTTCTAGGTAGCGCGCCAGAAGAAATTATCGATGTCAAAAAGTTAAAAGAAAACGTAGCCGACTACGCCAAAAAGCTTGAAGAAGATAAAGACATGAACGGTAACTACGATGAGCTCGAAGCGGCTCTGAAAGCCGAAGTCATGACAATCGATGAGGTGAAAAAAGCGGCTATCGAAAAAGCTGCCAAGTTAGAAGCTGATAAGCAAAAGAATGCCGAAGAAACGGCTGCTGCCGAACAAGCCGAAGCATCAGCTGACGACAATAAAGAAAAGGAAAAAAAGTAGATGCGTCGTCCTTTGCAAATTAAGGCCGAAGAAGACTCTGTGCGATCTGTCGTAAGCCTAACGTCTGCGCTCGAAACACTCAGCAGTATGCAGATTGCTAAAACCAAGAATAAAGTACTTATTAGTAACCAATTTTTTGATGAAGTATGGAATATTTATAAGCAAATTCGTGTTGATGTGATGTTTAATTTTGGGCGTAAAATTGACGAAAAGCCAATTGAAAAAGAACTTCTTATTCTTATTACCGCTAAGGCAGGCTTGAGCGGTGACATTGATAACCGGCTTATAAAAAAAGTTGTCGACCATTACGATGAGACGAAGAATGATGTTTTGGTGATTGGTCACCACGGTGCTCTAAAATTAAAACAAGCACATATCGATCACACTTATTACTTTGACCTGCCTGAACACGATTATATTAACGTTGATCCACTTATGGATATCACCAGAAAATACGCTAAGAGTCGCATTTTTTACCAGCACTACATCTCTTTGTCGCAGCAAGATATTAAAGATGTCGACCTGTCTGAAGTTGTGTCTAGCAAAGGTCGAACTGCCGATTTATCGACGGTTGGGAAAGATTTAGTTACCGAAAAAACATACATTTTTGAACCAAGCTCGTACCAGGTAGCTGCCTACCTAGAAAACTCTATTCTCCGTTTAACAATTTCACAGTTCATTTACGATAGTCGGCTCGCCCAGGTGGCTAGTCGATTTAAGGCAATGTCGGCTGCCAAGGAGCGATCCATCGCCAACGCCGCTGAACTTCGCTTAGAGTTCAACCGGGCAAAACGTAATTTGGTAGACACGCGGCTAAAAGAATCGTTAGCTGGTTTAAAGAAAATACGTGCGGGAGGAGCTTAAGGTATGAGTGATCAGCCGCAATCAGATTATAAACAAGGTGTGATTCGTACGCTAAAGGGGCTTGTTATTAAAGTACAGTTCGATGAGGGGTTGCCTGATCTGAACGAAATGGTGTACGTGGATAACGAGCAAAAATCTCCCTTACTAGTAAACAGCTTAGAGCATGGCGATATGGCACTATGTCTGAATATTGGTGGTGATTACAGTATTAAAAAAGGCGATACGGTCACGCGTAGTGGCCGTAGCCTTGAAATACCAGTTGGTGAAGAAATGATTGGGCGCGTATGGGATACTATGGCTCGTCCTATTGATGGCAAACCGCAGCTCGATCAAGAGGTGCTGGACCGCATGGTAAAGCGCCCAATTTTCTTTCCAAGCTTCCAAGAGTCGAGCCTTGAAAATCGTCCAGATGAAGTGCTTGAAACCGGGCTTAAAGTACTCGATTTCTTTACGCCATTCGTGAAAGGTCGCAAGATTGGTATTGTTGGTGGTGCTGGTGTGGGTAAAACAGTGCTTACGATGGAAATTATTAATAACGTTGCCGAAGGCTCGGGGGCAATCAGTATGTTCGCCGGTATTGGTGAGCGTATTCGTGAGGGTCACGAGCTCTATAAAACCCTGGGCGATAACGATCTTTTAAAAACCACTGCCATGTTCTTTGGGCAAATGAACGAGAACCCGGTACAGCGTAGCTTAATCGGCCTTGCGGCTATCACGTTGGCGGAATATTTCCGGGACGACCTCAAAAAAGACGTACTGCTATTCGCCGACAATATGTATCGCTATATTCAAGCAAAAAACGAGGTGTCGACTATCATCGACCAAACTCCGGCAGAAGGTGGCTATCAGCCAACAGTGTTTAGCGACGTAAAAACCTTCCAAGACCGCCTGGCGACGAACGCTAACGGTTCAATTACTGCTTTGCAAACGATTTACGTACCAGCCGATGACCTATCCGACCCTGCTGTGCAAATGATCCAGCACGAGCTTGACTCCACAATTGTGCTCGACCGTGCTGTTGCAGCGCAGGGTATCCGCCCAGCGGTAAACATTTTGGCATCAAAATCGAGCCTACTTACGCCAGAAGTGGTTGGTGAGCGCCACTATGAACTTGCAACGCGAGCAACCTCAATTCTACAAAAATACGAATCACTTAAGGGTATCATCGCTATTATTGGCGAGTCAGAGTTATCTGCCGAAGACCGCGATGACTATAATAAAGCAAAGGCGTTAATTGAGTTCTTTAAGCAGCGATTTAACGTAATGGAAAAGGTAACTGGCGTACCTGGTGAACATATGACACGTGAGCAGACGCTTGACGGAGTGGAAGAGATTATTGGAAAAGCCACCAGTCCAGCTGAGGATGTTGAAACTCCTAAAGAATCAGAAGATGCTACAGAAAGCCAAGAAAGCTCAGCAGACAATGACAGTGCTAAAGACGACGAAGGTGATAAGAAAGATAGTTAATGGCTGACGTAGATACACCGCAAGCGGATGAATTGGCCAAAGAAGAATCGGCGCCAGCTAAACGAAGCGGAAAGCCGACTATGCAAGTGAAGGTGTACGCGCCGTTTAAGGTATATTTTGAAGGCGAAGCGAGTAGCGTGTCGGCGGTGAATGCAACCGGCCCGTTCGACGTATTGCCGCATCATCACAATTTTTTATGTATGCTAGTGCCATGTAACTTAGTTATCGTTAGCCCGGCTGGCAATAAAACCATTAAAATATCACGCGCACTCATGCATGTAAAAGCCGACAGTGTAGTGGTATTTATGGACGTGTAATTGTAGCGCGACAACGCCTATCGTTCTTCTTGTAGCAGAGTGAGTTGGAGTAAAATCGTACAGGCTAGCTGCCTAATTTTCTTGGCGTAACTAATTCGTTACAAAGTAATCGTAAGCGAAGGTTTGGCTACTTGGTGCAGGGCTAGCCGTACATATACTAAAGCCATTTTGATCTCGATCCACGTAGTAGTCGGTTTTGCCAGCAGCGCTGCCAACCGGGCTAATAATAACGTGTGGCTGTTTATTAAAACTCTGATTAAAGTTTATGCGAATAAAGCAGCCGGTCGACGTGTTTGTGCCGGTGCGTATATTTACCGTACCGGTACTGTCGGACCCATTGACTGATGCAGAGCCGCCACTTCCCAGGCCGCCACCAGTTGCGCCGCGAGTAGGCGACGGGCCAGTGAAGCTGATATGGTTAGGAATTTGCAGTTCAGCTGTGCCGCTCATAATCAGACGGGTGACTGTTAGCTGCTGCGCCGTAACTGCGCCGTTAAATGTAGATGACCCCGAAACACTTAGGTCGCGCATGGTTGAGTTGCCTTGAACGGCAAAATCTTGCGCAACTTGTAAGCTATTTACCTGAGTAGCCCCAAGGTTTGATTGGCCTGCGATAGTGATTGCAGGTGCGGTTACGTTGCCGCCGGTTTGAAAACTGCCCGCCACGTTCAAGTCACCGCGCATTAAGGCTTCGCCCGACACAATAGCATTCCCTTGAATGGTGAGTGTTTGCGACGTATTACCAACACTAGCGTCACTGTTCGATAATTCCTCGAGTGCTTCCTGGGTAAGCGGCTGATCTTCGATAACCGCCTGGGGGGCTGGTTTTTGACTGTTTAGATAACTAACCACCGTAATCACGCCGGCGACTGCACCAATTAACAAAAAGCCTAAAAAGTATACGTTTACTTTACGAAAAAACTGCTTAAGCGGCGATACTTTTTCTGGTTGAATATCGGGAGCGCTGGTGCCACTTGCGGCTTTTTGCTCCGACTCTTCTTGCTCAAGGTCCTCGGGAGTACGGCTCAATGCATCGGCTGGCGCTTCTTGGTTGGCGCTAGCTGCTTGGGTATCTTCGCCCTCGGGGGCATTCGACTTATCAGAATCCATATATAAACGTCGCTTATGTTTACATATAGCTTACTATATTTCCCTAGTGGGCACCAGCTTGAGTTATAGGCACACTTAGCAGATAATAATGCATATACAGCTTATGCAAAAAAGAAGAGTTTTGGGGGTTGGTGTACTTCTGCTGGGAATTGCAGTGCTTGCTGTGTTTTCATCGATTCCCGCGTTAGCACTTTCATCAAACTCGCAAAACTATCAAATAGTTGAACAGGAGTTCGGTGCAGGTTCGTCACTTGAAAGTTGCTCGGGCCAGTACTGCGCACGCACCAGTATTGGCGATCTTGCGGTCGGTAGTGCTACCTCGCAAACGAGCACTGCTGAGTTTGGATCAATCACCCCAAGTGAGCCATCGCTTGAAGTGATTGTCGACCCGGGTGTGTCGAGTTTAGGCGAACTTACCACCGAAACAACCGCACATAAAACTATGGTTGTGCGAGTGCGTAGTTACCTGAGTAATGGTTACTATATGCAAATAAGCGGCGAGCCACCTCGGTTTAATGGCCATACACTAGCCACACCATCGTCGCCAACTGCCTCTACGCCCGGCGTCGAACAGTTTGCCATCAATCTTGTAGCTAATACCGTGCCTGGCGTCGGGGCTAACCCCGTACAGGTACCATCGAGCGAATTTAGTTTTGGAGAGCTAGAGCCGGCGTACGCTACAGCTAATCTATTCAAGTATACTAATGGAGAAGTAGTAGCTCGTAGTACTACCGAATCAGGTAGGACCGACTACACGGTGAGTATGATTGTGAATATTTCAAGCGCCACTCCTGCGGGGAATTATAACGGTGACTTCTCGGCCGTAGTTGTACCTGAATTCTAATACGCGTAGTAGTCTTAAAAATGTTGTGGATAACTCTTACTTCAGTATTGCTCAGGGTATGATGCTAATGCTACAATGCCCCATGTAACCCTTATGTAAATAAGGAACGCAAAAATAAACATTTAAGGAAATAGGAGATATACAAACATGTATACACTCAAGTCAATCGCGACTCGCGGTACTGCCTTGGGCGCTGCGTTTGCCATGGTTGCAGCAGCAGTTGTCCCTACGGCATCGGTATTTGCGGACGCATTGAATCCACTGACGGAGCGTTCTTTGATGCTCAGTTCGTCTGCGCCAGGCTACATGGACACGGACGGTTCTGGCAACTCGTACGCTAATCCGAACGCCATTGGCGAGAACTATGCACCTGCTGGGTCTGGTCCAAATGGTAAAAAGACCGGTGAAACATTTACCTTCACGGTAAGTAGTGACGCGCCACCAGACACAAAGGGCTTCTCGTTGCAGTACTGTACTACTGCGGCCGGCTACTGCCGTAGCCCTGGTGACAACACCGGTGACGCTGACCCGAACGACGACGGCAGTACGGCAGATTCAACTCGTGAAACAAATGCAGTAGCTCACGAAAACGAACGAAGTGACTTCGACTTTGTTGACGGTGGTACTGACTTCACACTCGGTACCGGTGCTGGCCAGTTCCAGGTTCTCTTAAACGGGGTTCCAACTACAGCAACCGACTGGGTCTTCACTAAGGCTAACCTAGAAGATGTTGAGTATACTGGTGAAAGTGGTACATTAACTGGTGCCAATAACTACATCACTATTACTAGTGCAACTGGTGAAACCATCAATGGTGGTGATGAAGTACAGATTATCTTCAAGCCATCTGAAGACACCTACATTACTAACCCAGGTAGTGGATCATTCTTCGTAAAAATTAACACCTACAACAGTGATTCTAGCTTGATTGGTAGCCATAATGACGCAACCCCAGGCGATGACTCTGACCATACTGTGATTGATGGTGGTGTAACTGTAGCGAACGTGATGACTGAATCAATTCACATTACTACCAAGGTACTTGAAACCATGGCCTTCTCGGTGGGTACGCAAAACCGCGACACCGTTGACCTAGGTTCAGGCCAAGTACACGGTACCTGTGACCCTATTCAGCAAATCAACAACAACCGTCTAAACCTCGGTAACCCAGACGCTGAGTACTCACTTGAAACCGGTAAGGCGTGGGATGTTTACTCTTACTGGCGGCTCAGTTCTAACTCATCTGGTGGTGCAACTGTGTACTACTCTGGTAACACGTTAGCCAACACTGTGGGTGACGAAATCGCTGATATGCCTTCTGAAGTAGTAAGTACTCCGGGTACAGAGCAATTCGGGCTTGGGTTTGTTGACGCAGGTCTAGATACACTCGATAGCGGTGCAGCAACATTTGCAGCCGGCTATCAAACACCCGACAGCGCTCCATTCATCACCCTTGGTGGTGCACAGGCGCAATCTGGTCCAGAATACCCTGCAGGCCAAACAGCTCAAACTGATTACGATGAAGCCTTTGGTACACTGTTTGACGACAGCGGCCCAACAGTTCAGCCTGGTACGGCTAAATTCAAATTCTTGAAATCTAGTCTTACCGTTCCTGAAGCGATTGCTCAGCAAGATACAGAAGTTATCTCTTGTGCAACTGCAAAGATGCGCTACGTAGGTAACATTGGTGCGGACACTCCAGCTGGTGTTTACACTACAAAGATTAACTACTTAGCTGCTCCACAGTATTAAACCAAACTGTAGAACATAGCTGCCTTTACAGGTAGCGGGCGGTAGAATCTTACAAAGAGTCGGCGTTTACTCGTCGACTCTTTGATTTGTGTACGTAAAACTACCGTTACCACTAGCAATTTAGTACAATAGCAAGCATGCATCATAGGTTGATTAGGGCGCACAAGCTTGTGCACGCATTGCATTACGCTGGGCCAGAGGCCTTGCTGTCTATGGTGCTTGCAATTATGGTGTTCGCCTCACCAGCGTCTGCGGCCATGCGGTTTCAGGAACGCAGCTTGTATATGCTCTCTACAGAACCTGGGGTTACAACCTCCTATACAGTTTCATTTCAGTACATGAGTCAATTATCGGTTGGCTCAGTAGATTTGCTATTTTGCGATGATCCTATTCCGTATCATCCGTGCGCCACGCCGCCGGGTATGTCGGTTGCAAATGCTGAGCTGGCAGAACAAGCGGGCGAGACTGGGTTTTCTATTACACAAAAGTCTGCAAACCATTTAGTAATGAGTAGGCCACTACAAATGGTTACGGCTAATGCGCCATCATCGTACACATTTACAAATATAAAGAACCCTACAAATAACGATATTTCGTTCTCTATACGGTTGCGCAGCCACGCTAGCCAAAACGCTACAGGGCCACAAATTGACTTTGGCTCGGTGAAAGGTCAAACCCAAACAGGTATTACAATCCAAACGCAGGTACCGCCAATGCTGATATTCTGTTTAGCCCAGGAAGTGGCCTATAACTGTACTGGAACAAACGACATTTACTATAGCAATATGGGCGAGCTTAGTCCGAATTCAACCCTTACAGCTCGTTCACAAATGGCGGTAGGTACTAATGCAAGTGGCGGGTTCGCCATTACGGCAAACGGCGGCTCAGTGAGTGCCGGTACGAGTGTAATCGATGGCTCACCGGTGCCAATTGAAAGTAGGCCTGGCACGAATCAGTTTGGACTGAATCTTGTAGCAAACACTAGCCCTGTGGTTGGTGAAAACCCGGAGGGTGAATACGCCAACGCCGTGGCATCGCCAGACTACAGCATTCCAGATAAGTATAAGTTCGTAGACGGAGATATAGTGGCGTTTTCACCCAATGTCAGTTTGATGAAAAAATACACAGTAAGTTACATTTTAAACTCTCGTGCAGATTTGCCGCCGGGAGTATACAGTACAACTATTAACTACATAGCCACTGGCAGATTTTAGTGGTACAATACAGCTTATACTTACTATTTGAAAAATAACATAATGGGGAAGACAGAAACAATGAAACGCTTCAAGGGCAGTATGCTCATCGCAATCGCGGTGATGATTTTTGGTGCATTAGTACTACCTGGCGCACAGGCGCATGCGGTATCGTCGGCTGCACTCAGTATTGTGCCAAAAAAGAACTACACAATAGAACCTGGTAAATCAGTCAATGACACATTGACTATCCGGAATCTCGATGCTGAACGGGACCTTGAGCTTAGTTTGCGCGTAGTTGACTTTACGTTTACAGATGATGGCGGTACGCCAAAGCTAATGCTTGATGAAGATGCGCCACGGACAGCGTGGTCTTTGAAGCCATTTCTTTCAGTTCCAAAAGCAGTTAAGGTAGCACCGAATGGTAGTGAAACTGTTGATATGAGCGTATCTATCCCTTCAAATCAGGGGGCTGGAAGCTTTTATAGCGCAATCGTATACTCTTCTGGTGCTTCAGATGGCGGTAACGTTGGATTAAGCGCTTCAGGGGTAACGTTGGTATTTACGACCATACCCGGTGAAGTAAATGAAGATCTTCAGCTTCGACAATTTGGTGCGTATCATTTGAACAAGCGTCAGTACAAGTATTTCAATACAAGCGCTCCGGATGCACTGGCATATACATTAAAGAATAATGGTAACGTTACTGCTGCGCCAGTTGGTACAATCACACTCAAGTACATGTTTGGTAAAGAGCAAGATATTAATAACGTAAATCCAAACCAGTCACTGGCGTTAATTGGGCAAGAGCGTACCTTTACCGCTTGTATTAAACTTAAAACACAAGACGTTGAGTTTTATGATGGGCGCTCACGCTCAACAAGTTGTACTACGCCTACCCTTTGGCCGGGCTACTACTCATTAAAAATGAACTTATTCTACGGACAGAATGGAAACCGCACGCAAGAAGTTACGGGTGCAGGTGGTTTCTGGTATCTGCCATGGTGGTTTATCATTGCATTTATTGTTGCTATTGCAGCGGTGGCGTATTACTCATCAAAAACCTATCGAGCTATCCAGGCTAAGTTATACGGCGGTAAGCCAAAGCGTAAGTCACGCCGTCGCTAAGCCGGGCAGTCACTCGAAACTTTTAAAATGTAGCTTTGCTCGCTACAATAAATGTAACGCTTATGCTACACACACGTAAAATATTCAACACAGCTTTTGTAGGATTATTCTTAATTGCTGCTGCATTACTTGTGCTTCTCAGTAGCGATACGGCTTCGGCTCTTACGCCAATCCCCGAACCTGATCCAAAGCCAGGTTCGTATGGTTTAGAGGCGACAAAAACGAAAGCTCCTCCAACAACTGGCGCACGCATTACCACTCCTGGTAACGGAGCGTCATTCTCTAGTTCACCAATTACAGTGAGTGGAATTTGCCCTGGTAACCTACTTGTTCAGGTGTATAACAACGGAGTAATGGTGGGTGCCGTGCCGTGTAATAATGGTAGCTTTAGTTTACAGGTAAGCCTATTTGCCGGTGATAATGAACTGACAGCTTTGGTGTTTGATGAAGTAAATCAAACCGGTCCAGAGTCGAACAAAGTGACCGTTCGCTATACCGACACGAACTTTACGGCATTTGGTGAGTTGGTCACGTTAACTAGCTCATACGGTCGTCGCTCTGCAGCCGTAAACACTAGCCTAAGCTGGCCATTGCAACTAAGCGGAGGTGCCGGGCCATATGCGTTTAGTATTGATTGGGGCGATGGTTCCGAGCCCGAGCTGCGCAGCCAGGCGTTGGCTGGGGTAATAACCATTAATCATGTTTACAAGCGCGCAGGTATTTATAAAGTGAATATACGTGTAACGGATGCCAATGGGGTGACCGCATTTTTGCAGCTAATTGCAGTGTCGAATGGCAAGGTAGACGGCGCAAGCGGTACTCAGGGCGGCGATAGCGATAGTGAGCAGGCAGCACCCCGTACGCAAGAAATTATGTGGGCACCAACTGCTGTGTCATTAGGGCTGTTACTGCCAACCTTCTGGCTAGGTCGTATGAGCCAGCTTACGTCGATTCGTAACAAAATGCTAAAAGAGCGTGACGTATTGCAACAGAAGTAATTTGTTTGCCTGTGGAAAACGTGCGTAAAAAAAGGTTGACAACCATAAGCACAGTCGGTCATACTAAACGCGTTACTCATAACAAAACAAATACAAATTAAAAAGTGGATGTGAGGAGAAGGAATATGGGTTCCTTAGGAGTTTTATTCGGGCAGAAAGCTCGATATATAGCTGGTGCTATTGCACTTTTATTAGCTATGATTTTGCCAACATTAGTGTCGGCAGACCAAATAACAAGTCGCTCAGTTGAACTAAGTAGTTCATCTGCGCAAGCAACACCTGTAACCTACCAAGTGAAGTTTACTTCTGTAGGTGCTGCAGGGGCATTCGTGATTGATTTTTGTGATGAATCTCCATTAATTGGTTCAACTTGTACGCCGCCTACTGGGTTTAGCGCTAGTGCAGCAAATTCAAGTACTGTTGGCTTTACTGACGTGAGCGCATTAGACGCTAATACATTGGTAGTTACCGGAACAATCGGCGCGTCAACAGCGATAACCGTTGACCTCGATGATATTACTAACCCAGACGATGCAGGTACAATTTACGCACGTATTCTTACGTACGCAAACGACACAACTGCAGATGCGTACACATCAACCACGCCTGGTACATATGTAGACGATGGTGGTGTAGCGATTCCTATTACCGACACAGCAAGTGTATCTGGTGCTGTGCTTGAAGCGCTTCAGTTCTGTGTATCTGGTGCTACCATTACCGCTAACTGCGCAAGTGCTGATGCAACTGCCCCAGTACTTCGTCTTGGTGAAGATGTTGGTGGTGTAGTGGCCTTGCAGCCAGGCACTATTAGCGAAGGCGATATCTTTACGCAGATATCTACCAACGCAGCTAGCGGAGCGGTAGTTACCCTAAAAAGCAATAACGAATGTGGTGGCTTGAAGCGTGTTGGTGAAACAGTATGTGACATTGCACCGGCCGCAACTGCCGTAACTGGTACATCATCTACTTTCGGTATGAAGATTTTCTCAGACACTGACCCGGGCGGAGTTACGCCAAGTGGTACGTTCCAAATTGCAGGCGGATCAATCTATGATGGCACTGACTTCCTATTCAACTTTGATGACGGTGACACCACTGGTGTAACCAGCACCTACGGTGACCCAATTTTGAACACGAACAGTTTACCTGCCTACAACAAGAATATGCGTCTTAACTTTGGTGCAAGTGCAAACGTAAACACCCCAGCTGGTAATTACGCAACCGACCTTAGCTTGATTGCAACTGGTACATTCTAAATTTATTAGACTATACCTCACCCAAGTACCCTGCCTGCACGGCAGGGTACTTTTTAGGTGGTTCCAATAAACAGTTGCAAACGTAAGCACATCTGTTAGACTAAGAAGTAATTACATAAATAGGGAATAGTGTGATCAAACCAATACAGCTTCAATTTAGGGTAGGAATGCTTATTGCATTAGCTGTTTTGAGCACTTTTTCTCTCTCGCTTTTACCTACAGCAGCTGGTGCCGTAAACAATGCACCAAATACACTCAAAGTGTCGCCAGTTCGAAGCGATATCACTATTAGCCAGGGCGGTAAACGAGCGGTAAAGGTAACAGTAACGAACCTCACTAACCAAGAAATATTTATTAATCCTATTGAGAACGACTTTATTGCTGGAGATGAGCGTGGTACGCCAGCCTTAATTCTCGACGAAGACGAATTTGCCCCAACGCATAGTTTAAAGCGCTTCATGAAGCCGCTCGATGATTTCACTATTCCAGCTAACCAGTCGCGAACCATTGAAGTAATAATTGAAGTACCAAAAGATGCTCAGGCTGGTGGCTACTTTGGCGCTGTTCGGTTTGCACCAAGCTCACCAGAAGATGGTGGCCAGGTGAATTTGAGCGCTAGTGTTGCTTCGTTGATTCTAATGACCGTACCAGGTGACGCTGTAGAAACACTTGAACTTACTGACTTTAAGATTCAGCAAAAAGGTAAAACCGGCACGTTCTTTACCGCGCCAGACAATATTCAGGTAGCTACTCGCTTCCGTAACGACGGCAATGTGCAATTGGGTCCATTTGGCAAAATATCTGTAACTAAGGGCGATGACGTTGTATATGAAGCTGACTTTAACGATAACGATCCGCGTGAAATGGTGCTACCTGATAGTTCACGACGCTGGGAAGTTCCGCTCAAAGACCTTGATGATTTTGGTAATTACACCGTAAGCGCAGTATTTACCTACGGCAGTTCGAATAAGACCATCGAAATTAAGCAATCGTTCTGGGTAGTACCAGTCGGTGTGATTATTGCTGTTATAGGCGGTATTGTAGCGCTAATCGCACTCATAACCGCAACTATATTTGCGCTACGCGGCTATAAGAAGCGAATCCTGCGAAATAACAGCCACCGTAGGCGTAGTGGCTATAGCCGACGGTAAGTTCTAGAAGCTACTTCCCATTTTTTTCGCGGTGGATGCAACCCGGCCAGCAGCACGGTCGACGCATGCCATCGGCTAATTCTTCACAGGTTCGCTTTACTCTCCGAGCTCGTGTTTCCACCAGTTTTGCATTTTCTACCCAACAAATAAATTCATTACGTGCCAGTGGAGTAATATCGTGCCAGGCCGCAAGTACTGCGTTATTCTTTTCGAGCGCCACTGTTAAATCGTTTGGCACTTTGTTATGGATTGTACCTGCTGGTAGGGCTGTCATAAAATCATAATACTAAACTTAGGCGTAATGTAGAAACTTGGTAGCAGCCTACGGTACACTGGTAGGTAAGTAGATAAATGTAAGGGGATAAAAGAGTGGCAAAGTATTTACACTTGCTAGGTGCTCTAGCGTATAAGCATCCATGGCGATTTATAGCTGGATGGGTAGTGATATTAGGACTGTTAGGGGTATTGGCGGCTACATTTATGCAACCAACCTCATCTGATATATCTATTCCAGGTACTGCCGCTCAAAGAGCAATCGACCGTGCCGATGAGTTGTTTGTAGGTAGCGGGGGCGGTACAGGAAGAATTGTATTCCACGCCAAGAATAACAGTACCATCACTGATTTTAAGGAAGAGATAGAACGCCTCGTTTCAGATGTAAACAATGTAGTTGGTGTAACCACGGCAGTCAGTCCGTTTGCCAACGAACAGTTTATCGCGGCATCGGGCGACATTGCCTATTCGCAGGTGCAACTAGAACAAGGGGTAGGGTCGGTTGATGAATCGACGATTGAGCTCGTAGAAAAGTATGTACGTCAAACCAGATCTAAGTCGCTACAAATAGAAGTGGCCGGTGATCTGGTGAGTAGGGTGCCCGGTGAAATTATTGGGCCTGGTGAAGTTGTTGGTGTACTTATTGCCCTAATGGTTCTGGTAATCACGTTTGGCTCACTGGTAGCAGCAGGGATGCCTCTAATTAGTGCGCTGATTGCGGTTGGCGTTAGTATGGCTGGATTGTTTAGCCTTAGCCAAGTTATTACCATCAACACAACCACGCCGGTGCTCGCGGTGATGCTGGGGCTGGCTGTTGGCATTGATTACTCACTATTTATTATTAATAAATATAGAAGCTATTTAAAACAAGGTAGTGCATACCCGCAAGCTGCTGCCATGGCACTTGGTACTGCGGGTAACGCAGTTGTATTTGCAGCCCTAACGGTTGTAATAGCGTTAGCTGCGCTTAGCGTAGTAAATATTCCATTTATGACTATTATGGGGCTTGTTGGCGCTGCTAGTATTGCAGTGTCGGCACTTGTAGCTATTACCCTTACGCCCGCTTTGCTTAGTGTTATTGGTCCGCGCGTATTCAACTCGTCGCAGCGTACATTGGTAGCGAAAGCACAGTCGAAAAAAAGTAAACAAAAGGCTATTAGTCACAACACCTTCTGGTACAAGTGGGGCGAATTATTAACACGCCGACCAATGATAGCTCTGGCTGCAGCGTTGGCGATTATTGCCGTAATCGCTGTGCCGGTTCGCGACTTACAGCTAGGCTTACCAACCGATCAATTTGCTGCAACTGATTCAACACAGCGAAAAGCATACGATTTACTAGCAAAAGGATTTGGCCCAGGGTTTAACGCGCCGCTAACGGTGATTGTCGAAGGCCTCCCGAAGGTGAGTGAAGCTGATGAAGCGGCAATTCGCGATCCCGCAATGGAACAACTGAACGATGCTATTGCTAAAGAAACCGCACGTCAACGTGCCATGATGCAGCAGCAGGCTGCCAGTGCAACTACGCCTGAACAAATGGCCATGTTGCAGCAGCGAGCTACCACTATGCAGGCTGAAGGTGAAAAGCAGCGTCAGGCAGCCTTGGCTAACATTGAAGCATCGGTTGATCAGTATGCGAAACTGGTGCAGCTAGGTCGTGTAGCCGATGAAATAAATACGTTGCCGAATGTTGAAACCACTTTGCCTGCCGTTGCTACAGATGACGGTACGGCAGGTATCATTCAAGTGATTCCCACTACTGCGCCAGCCGATCCTAAAACAGCCACGTTAATTGAAACATTCCGTGAATCTAATACCGCAGCTAAAGTAACCAGTAGTGAGGGCACATCTCTCGCGGTAACCGGTTCAACAGCCTTGCAAAACGATATCAACGAAAAGTTAGCTAGTGCCCTGCCGGTATATGTGGCAGTAGTGGTTGGCTTATCGCTTGTATTGTTGGTTATTGCATTCCGTTCGGTCTTAGTGCCAATAAAAGCAACTCTAGGGTTTCTACTATCAGTACTGGCAATGTTTGGAGCGCTTGTTGCAGTGTTCCAGTGGGGGTGGTTTGGTATTGCCGATGCGCCTGGCCCAATCGTGAGCTTTGTGCCTATTATTGCAACTGGTATTTTGTTTGGGCTGGCGATGGACTATGAATTCTTCTTAGTGTCTGGTATGCACGAAACCTATCAACGTACAAAGCAGCCGAAGCGTGCTGTAGCCGAAGGATTTGCTATGGGTGCAAAGGTGGTAACAGCGGCAGGAATTATTATGGTGAGTGTGTTTGCTGGGTTTATTGCCAACCACGATTCAACCGTGCAGTCATTAGGCTTTGGGTTGGCTATTGGTATATTAATCGATGCATTTTTAGTGCGCATGACTATAGTACCTGCTGTAATGACATTACTTGGAAATGCCGCTTGGTGGCTACCGAAGTGGCTCGATAAATTGCTTCCGCATGTATCTATAGAAGGTGAAGCAATAAAGAAGTAACACCTGTCTTGTTAAGCTATCGTTAAGTTTATAGCCATACTATATACATATGAAAGTATTAGTTGTAGAAGATGAATATCGCATTGCGCAGGCAATAAAAGAAGGCCTTGAAGATGAAGGGTATGCCGTTGACGCTGAGCATAATGGACAAGACGGATACAACGCGGCATCGGCCGCACCGGACGATTACGATATTATCTTACTTGATGTTATGCTGCCGCAAATGAATGGGTTTGAGGTTGCGAAACAGTTACGTGTCGATGGTAATCATGTGCCAATTTTAATGCTTACTGCTAAAGACGCCGAAGCAGATATAGTACATGGGCTTGATGCGGGTGCTGATGATTACTTGGCAAAGCCATTTAGTTTCGAGGTGTTGCTGGCACGCATGCGAGCGTTGCTGCGGCGACCGCAGGCGACTACTGGTGAAGTGTTCGAAGTAGGTGACTTAACATTAAATCCTGCTACAAAGCAGGTAACGCGTTCAGGTTCCGAAATTCAACTAACGGCAAAAGAATTTGCCATACTTGAATACCTTATGCGCAATGCCGGACAGGTGTTATCTAAAGAAAGTATTATCACTCACGTGTGGGATTTTGATGCGGATGTACTCCCTAATAACGTAGAGGTGTTTATGACATTTCTTCGGTCTAAAATTGATAAGCCGTTCGCAGTTCCTCTGCTACATACGGTTAGGGGATTCGGGTATAAACTAAGTGCGTAAACTTCACAGCCGTTTAAGTAATATTCTTCAGAATGACCGCTATCGTCTGACCGCTACCTATCTTGTGATTATTATGGGGCTAACATTAGTGTTTTCGAGTGTTATATATGCTGTCAGTTCGTCGCAGTTTGATAAGCAGTTGCCGGCTGCAGTTGATCCATTTGTAATGAATAACCGCTACTACGACGTGCACAATTTGCTCGAAGAACGAGCGAATGAGGCAAGAATCGAGTTGGTGATTTGGTTGGTTCTACTGAACATCGTGACCGGAATTGCTGGTATATTTTTTAGTTACTTTTTAGCTCGTAAAACACTAGAGCCGATTGAGCGGGCTATGCAGGCCCAGGCACAATTTGTATCTGATGCGAGCCACGAATTACGTACGCCGTTAACGGCATTACAGCTCAGTAATGAAGTAGCACTCCGGAAAAAGAAGCTGCAACTGCCTGAAGCAAAAGAGCTCCTTGCGTATAATGTATCCGAAACGGTAAAACTACGCACGCTCACTGATGCGCTCTTGGGATTTACTAAACAGCAAGACGAAAGCCCATTAGTACGTGAAGCCGATGTATCAACTGTACTGTCATCAGCCATAGCGTCATTTGCACCAGTTGCTAAAGCAAAGCACATGACGATTGAATATGTACCACTACCATTGAAGTTCACGACAAATACTCAAGCCGTCGAACAAATAGTTCGCATTTTACTCGATAACGCCGTGAAGTATTCATCCGAACATAGTGCAGTTATTATTTCAGTAAGTAAAAAACGGCAACAGGTTGTGATTACAGTTGAGGATCGGGGGATTGGTATTGCAAAGCAACACCAAGAAAAGATTTTTGATCGATTTTACCGCGTGGATTCGTCACGTTCGAGCCAATACTCAAACGGCAGTGGGCTTGGGCTCGCGATTGCAAAGTCCTTAGCTGAAAAAAATGGCTTTGGACTGAGCGTGTCTAGCGAAGAGGGGAAAGGTTCCAAGTTCACAATCCAGATTCCACAGTAGTGGTATGATTGTAGTATGCTGCAATATCTCTTCTTCCGGTTTGGTTTTGGCTGCAGCGAAACCAAACTATTGACGGCACTCTGACTGGTGCACGAACTCCTGGCGGGGGTTCGCTGCTTGATCCACTAAAAACTTTTACTGCAACAGTTGGCTCATGGCTTACAGCCAGCCCAGTTGAAGGAAGCATCTATTTGTCATGGAATGACTACCCGAACAACACCAAGATTCTTGGCGTGATGTTGCTAATCGTATTTCTTGCGTTAACAGCCGTCTATTTCTTTTTGTTCGACGCGCGCGCAGTCGACCAAAACAAGACATCGAACGTGCTACTGATTAACGCGGTTACTGCAGCTGTTTATATTGCGTTTTCAGCATACCGATTCGTTCATTTTGAACTTGGGCCACTCGACAACCGAATGATGATCCCGATTTTTGTGCCGCTCATTTTGATTCTTGCCGTATTAGTCGACCGAATCAATTTTTCATTTTTGAAGCCATAAGTCAGAAACTTTTTAAGTTAGCAATCTTAAATTTGTATTTAGATTTCTTGTGAGATAATCTAAACCCCTATTAGCAGTGTCAGTTTGATCGGACCCCCCTTCTCCCCCAAAAATGA
>JALRDS010000067.1 GCA_023259925.1 Candidatus Saccharimonadia bacterium | reverse complement strand
TAATATGGCCGGAACTGATACAAATAGTATTAATGTAGATGCGCCAGATACTGTTGAAGTGCAACCAGCGCAATAATTTCAAAGCACCTCCGCTTGAACTGATAAGACAGCGAAATGCTGTCTTATTTTATGCACCAGAAGACGGTTAACTTCGTAAATATATACAATACGCTCTTAAGCCAATCATATTAATTAATGCGAACACCCCGCAAACTGCACCGGAGCTACTTGCGCTTCGCTTTTAGCCACCGATTCTTTACCGAACGAAATATAGAACATAATTAGAACTTAATATATTTAGCTGTGGTTGATGGCGTATGTACAAAAATATGTGTAGATTTGGCAGATATATTAAGCCATGGCGAAATATCTGAATATGAATGGCTGTGAAGGATATTACAAACATGCATAGTGGGGTGTATATAAAATTAACGTAAATTCCAAAATTTAATTGGACTCAAGTTGGTGAGGGTAGTATATACATGTTCTATTTCTGTGCATAGACTTAACGTCGCACAATATATCTTTTACGACATTAAATATGCTGTCATCTTATGAATACAGATACCATTATGCGGGGTAGTATTTACACCCAAACCAAACGTTTGAAGGGTTTAATGGCATTTACTATATGCGCTCGATACAAACATACACTGTGTCTTGAGTGTTCGTATCGATTCTTGTTACGCACGGTTTGGTCATTACGTATTCTTATATAGTAGTTATCCACATTTGCATTTTTTTATTTTTATGTCTCCCCTATGCTTTTTACTCCCTACCCTTATTTGCTTTTATTCAAAATTGAATGTTTAATATAGTTTTTTTAGTCCAATCACAAATAGAACATAAATAGAACTAATCCCCGATGAGGCGGGGTGTACTACTTATAAAAGGCCTTCCCTTCTAGTCGTACATCAACATAGCCTGGCGTTATATTCTTACGATCCAAGTACGCTGTGATTCGGCTAATATCCTCGATCTGCTGCCCTGCCGACCTATCAACCGAAACTCTATACTTCGTCTTGCCTTCAAACACCATCTCAACTTGTCTTGTAGTGAAAGCTGGTAGAGTAACCTTAGATACGTTTAAGTTTCGTTCATGCGCCGCACTCAGTAGCCTCCCCACAAACCCTAAGAAGCGATTTGACGCCACTAGCTCGCCTGAATCTACTTGAGCCCCGCTACTGTCTACGATTGTCAGCTCAGGCGATGCATAAAAGTTTTTAGAAAATACCACACCATTCCCATCAACATAACGATCATCACTCCCAATACTCCACTTAGCAATCGGCTTTCTTACAGTGATGGTAATATTTGCTTCACCTAGCCCAGTTTGTGTAATTACCAGAGATTGAATCTCCGCATGACCTGCTTGCATATGTGAAAGCAGTCGACCTTCATCGAGCAGCACACGTAATCGTTCCGTTGGTCGAGCTGTATAATACTGCTCCATAGTCTTTGTGTATCCAGCCTGTACAGATTCTGGTATTGATTGCACACCCGATACGTGAAAATACTCCGTAGCAACAAGCTGAGAGAGTAGCAAATATACGCCTAGCGCCAAAAATGAAACGGTTCCGAAATACCCAAGGAGTCGGCGACGAAATGACGTTAAGTGATGTACATGGGCGCGTGGTGAACGCAGCTCTGCGTGTAGTTCAATTGAGCTGGCTACCTTAGCAGATGAACTTCCAGTTAACGTACGATTTCGTCGAAATGTATACCGAGAGCTCTGATCTTGTGATGCTTGCTGAGGGGATTCTTTTACGAGGGAATCCCGCCGACGTGCCGGCAATGACTTTTTATCCTGCTTTTTCGAGCCACTCAGCATTATGATGCTGCCTTCACAATTATTGCCGCCATGTCCTTTGCAGCGTTCGGCTTTGCAAACCCGTGAATATTCTTCGATAAACGTTCGAGTGTCGGCTTGTGGAGTAGAGTAGCATTAATAGTGTCGACTAAAACAAGTGGTCTACTTTGCAGCTCGGTATCGTCTATGATAATTGCTGCCTTTGCCTGTTCGTACACCCGTGCATTCTTTACCTGATGACCGCCCGTCAGGTATTCATTGGGGATAATAATCGACGGCTTGGCAAGCGCAGCAAGCTCCAGTAATGTAGTTGCGCCTGCTCGCGTAACAACCATATCAGCAGCACCAAGCATTTGCTGCATTGCATCTGAGGCAACGTACCCATATAGCTTTAAGTTTGGAGCCGCCTTCACTTGCGTTTTTATATGATCAACATTTGCCTTACCAGCTACCAGTACTACCGAGCTAAATGTGAGTAAGTCAGGCAGAACTTTAACCACCGAATCATTAATACTTTTTGCACCAAGCCCTCCCCCAGTGATTACTACTAGCGGTTCGTGCTCGTTCACGCCAATCAGCTTCTTCGCATCTCGCTGCTTTGCGAGACTTAGCGGCTTTGCGGTTGAAGCTACCGGTATGCCAATATATGTAGTTTTTTTCTTTGGATAACTATAATATTTGAGCGGTGCACCAGTTGCTATAGAAACCGCCCATCGTGCCAGGATACGGCTCGTTAACCCCGGATGAGCATCGCTATCGTGAATGACTACAGGAATACGGAGTATATACGCCGCTACACCGACAGGCAAACACACAAAGCCGCCTTTACTAAACACGACATCTGGCCGCCAAACAAGGAGTTTCACAATACTCTGCAGTGTGCCTACTATCAACTTAGCGCCGTCTATTATGTTAGGAAAAACAATTGTTCGCAGCCGTAACAATTGTTGAATAAGAGGCAACTTATTGTAACGGCGGAACTTGCCAGCCATAATCGTGTCTACTCGGATATGGCCGTCCACAGCAATCATGGTAGTAAAGGCCTGCTGGTAGAATTTTTGATCACACCAAAAACGGATTTCAGCATTTGGCTGAGACTTGCGGATTTCACTACATACGGCCGCTACTGGCGTGACGTGTCCGCCCGAGCCCCCGCCGACTGCGAGTATTCTCATACTTATCCCTTTCATTTGTTACCTGATGCGACGTAAACGCTGACAGTTGAAATGCTAACCCTAATGCAGCGGCAATAAACACCATACTCGTACCGCCGAAGCTCAGTAGTGGCAACGTTATGCCGGTAAGTGGAAATATCCCGGTCATAGCTGCGACGTTCAGGATAACGTGTGAAGCAAGCCAACCAAACACGCCTACAACTATAAGCTTTTCGTAGAGGCCGGTAAGTCTATTTGCAATTTGTAGCAGCCCTAAGAGCAATGCACCAAAAATAATCAGTACGACCACCAATCCCACGAAGCCAAATGTCTCACCCATGATGGCAAACACCGAGTCATTGATTGCCTCGGGAAGGTATCCGGTGGCCTGAACACTGTTGCCAATACCAACTCCTGCTACTCCCCCGCTACCAATTGCAATCTTTGCATGTGCAATATGATAGGCACCCGCGTCATCGACACTCGCCGCATCACCCTGTAAAAATGTCGTTACTCGATCGATACGGTGAGGTGCCACAAGAATCATTAGTACACCTAACGCAATCAGTGATCCAAGTACAATCATTCCTACTCGTAGATTCACGCCGCCGACAAGCAGCATACTAGCAATAATAGCGAGTAACACTAACCCTGTACCCATGTCTTTCTGGAGTCCAATTACAAGCAGTACTACAAGGCCGAGTAGTGCCCCAAGAGGAATTAAGGTCTTATAGATATCATTGATTACACCCTGCTTCGCTCGGTACGCAATAAATCCAGCGCCGAACACTAATAGACCTAACTTCAAAAACTCTGCCGGCTGTAAACTACCAAACACGCCGAGGTCGAACCAACGGCAGGCACCCAAGCTACATTGCACAAAACTTGCATTTGCTGCCCCTCCGATTGCGAGAATGAGCGATGCAACCACACCGACTGTAAACACTAATTGTGCGTTATTCTTCCACCAAATAAGCGGTATCTTTGAAACCACCACGAATACCCCGAGTGCCAAAAATAGGCTTAATGCCTGTTTGGCAAAGAAGTAGGTTGCCGTGAAATCAGTGCCGTAGGCTGCGTTCATTACTTGTGCACGTTGCGGACCGATGGCGTACATGACGATGAGACCAAGCATCATAAGTAACCCCATATATAGTGGCACGCGATAGTCAGGCTTATGGCGACGACCAAGCTCAGTGAGTTTTGTTGCCACACCCCCTCGAGCCATTACCCTACGTGCCCCCCGGCTAGAGCAACAACTACGCCAACAGTAGCGGCTATACAGCCAATCACCCAAAACCGCATTGTCACCTTTGTTTCTGGCCATCCAGATGCCTCAAGATGATGGTGAATCGGTGCAGAAATAAATATCTTTCTACCAAAGTATTTTTTTGAAACAATTTGTACTAGACTCGACCCAGCCTCTACAACGAATAAAATACCGATAATGGGAAGTAGTAGTAATGAATTCGTAAGTATCGCCACAACTCCGAGGCTTACGCCATAGGCAAAACTACCCACATCCCCCATGAAGAATCGAGCTGGATAAATATTAAACCACAAGTAGCTAAGCAACACTCCTATTACCGTAAAGCAGAAGCCGGCGAGTAAGAATTGCCCCTGAAATAAAGCTATCACCCCGAACGCAGCAAAACTCATGGCCAGTAGCCCACCAGCAAGTCCATCCAAGCCATCTGATATATTCACTGCGTTTGCAGTCGCTGTGACAACAAAGGCAAATAGCGGAACGATCCACCAGCCAATCACAAGCGGGCCAAGGAATGGAATCTGAACCGAATCTACCTCTATGCGTGTAAAGAAGTACCAGCCAAGTACTAAGCCGATCGCTACAATCATGCTAAATTTCACACTAGAACGCAACCCAGCCACGCCATGCCCGTTCGACCGTAGATTGATAATATCATCTATCAAGCCTACGGCTGCTCCACCAAGTAGTGCTGCGAGCGGCAGATAGGTTTCTCGCTCTAAATTAAACCCAAAGGTAACAATCGCAATCGTAACTACACCGATCATACCTGCCATCGTTGGAATGTTGCGACGAAACTTAGCGGCATGTAATTTTGTGAACACTTCAAGCACTTCACCGTTCGTGCTAGTACTCCGCTGCTTTTTCCAGAAACGATAGCGATACGCAAATGCTGTGTAAATTGGCGTTAACGCCATAGCGAGCAAAAATGCACCGACACTAATAAGAAAAAGCTGGGTGACATCACCGGTTTGAACTTGATAGACTGCGGTTGAATTCATGTTAGACCTTCGGTTGGAGCGTTAAATAATCGATAATCCAGTTTGATATATCCGTAAAAATGGGCATTGCGTCGTAGTTACCAGCTAAGTTTTTATTTTTGCCTGATACTTGTACCATTATGACATATTTCGGCTTCGTGTCACCACCAAAACCCAAGTAGGTTGCAACTGTTTGTCCGTTATCATACGAACCATCAACAATTGTTTGTGATGTACCTGTTTTTCCACCGACCGTATAACCCTTCCTGTCGTTATCTGCATAAAATGCGGTACGTGCTTTTACAATCATGTCACGCATTTTGGCAGAAGTAGACGGCTTAATGATACCGCTATACGTTTCGCGCTGAGCCGCTGGAGTGAACACGCCTTCATCGGAGACACTGCCCGCAATCACGCTAGGGCTATAGTAGGTTCCACCGTTGATCATAGCTGAAAAACTTGCTGCGACTTGCACCATC
>JALRDS010000060.1 GCA_023259925.1 Candidatus Saccharimonadia bacterium | reverse complement strand
TAATATGGGCCGGGTGCGCGTGCAACTAGAAGAGCTTAGTTTCCGCTACATGATGCCCAAGGACTTTGCTCGAACTAAAACACTCATGGACGCCAACTTAAAACGGAGCCAGCGCAAATTAACGCAAGTTGAACGTGAAGTTAAAACAAAGCTGACCGAAGAAAAAATTGAATTCAAAATGGATGGGCGAATTAAAAGTGCCTACAGCTTGTTCAAAAAGTTAGACCGCGTTCAGGGTGACATTACCCGAGTGCACGATTTAATTGCGCTGCGTATTATCGTAGATGATCTTTCAACCTGCTACCTTGTGCTTGGTGTGCTGCACGAACTCTATACGCCATTATTTGATCGCATTAAAGACTACGTGGCTCAACCGAAGCGCAATGGCTACCAAAGTCTGCACACTACCGTACAGACATCATCTGGTCAAATTGTTGAATTTCAAGTGCGCACGCAGGAAATGCATGACTACGCAGAGCGTGGACTCGCCGCCAGCTTTCATTACAATGAATCGAAGTTAACCGACGCCTATAAAAAAGGCACACTAGCAGAACTACCCGAAAATCTTTCGTGGATTCGAGAACTGCAAACAGCCGCCGCACAAGCCGGGTCCGACCAAGAATTTGATGCAGAAAATTTTAGAATGAACCTTTTTAATGATCGAATTTTTGTGTATTCGCCCAAAGGAGACATCTGGGACTTACCACGCGGCGCCTATGTGCTTGATTTTGCCTTTAGAATTCATTCCGATGTTGCAGCTAGGGCTAGCGGATTTAAGGTGAACGGCGTCATGAAACCATTCAGCTACAAGCTTGAGCACGGTGACACAGTAGAGATTTTAACCAGTAACACCGCCTCGCCGAAGCTAGAGTGGAAAGATTACATAGTAACAAATCACGCCAAAGAAAAACTGAGATTGCAACTGAGTCGTCAAAAACGAGCGCTCTTTAGTAATATGAGCGCCCGGTTAAAACGACGAAAGCACTAGCGCAACAGGCCAATGTCCGCCAAGTAGTGAAAGATTTGAGGGTATGGCTCGCGGATTTCCAAGACTTGCAACTCCGAAGCGCTCGCCCACCAATATTCTTCGTGCTCCCAACTTAACGTTACCTGTGGATCACCATTAACTTCAACAAAAAAGATTGACCGATTGATTGACGCGCCGTCCTTATCACTACGAAAGGTTTCAGTGTAGACTAATTCGAGCTGATTTGGCTGTACAGAAATCCCGGCCTCCTCTTGCAACTCGCGCACCGCACCATCGGCAATCGATTCACCGGCCTCAACCATACCGCCAGCTAAGTCGGGTTTTTGAGAACGGTCTGGCCGCTCCTCCCACTTTGAACTACGGAGCAACAAGTATTTACCGTCACTGCCCCGACGTACTATTACCTTGGCTAGATTGAGTATGCGCACTACTTATTATTCCAGCGCTCGGCACACTCACGGATCACTGCCTGAGCTTCTTGAACCCCGCCCCAGCCTTTTACTATTGTACTGCCTGGCTTCTTTAAATCTTTGTAATGTGTAAAGTGGTGTTCAAGCTGTGCGACTAGTTGCGGAATATCTTCTAAGGAAGTTATACGGTCATCATCACGATTGTCGGCTGGTACCACTACGATCTTGTCGTCAACTTCACCGTCATCCTCAAACTTCATCACGCCAATAATCTTCGCCTCAAGCCACACACCGGTGGCAAGCGGTTCTGGGCAAATAATCAATGTATCAAGCTCGTCGCCGTCTTCATCGAGTGTCTGTGGAATGAATCCGTAGTTGCACGGCTTTGCAAAAATTGCAGGCTCAACTCGGTCTAGTGTAAACGCAGCTCGTTCGCGGTCCCATTCTACTTTTAAGCGTGAACCTTGCGGTATTTCCACTACGGTATTCACCGTTCCATCTTCAACAGAGCCGGGTGTTAGCACTTTGTTAAAATCTGCCATTATTTCTCCTTACTTTGACTATTTCCAATTAGTTTTTATTATATCAAACTACACCTAGAGTATCAGGCTGTTATAATAACTTCATGTCTGTACCTACTCTGCTTACTACTCCCGAATATGTTGCCGAAGCAGTAAGCGCAATTAATAGAGCAAAGCATCGCGTTCTGTTCATGTCACTTATGTTCACCGATGACGATGTAACTGATGGTTTTGTCGATGCTTTAGAAGCCGCCGCTGAGCGCGGCGTCAGTGTGCGTATCGCCGCTGATACATTCACCTACGGCGAACTTGGTGGGCACTTTTTGCCATATAAATATTTCACAAAAAAATCACGAGCCACCACATCTTCGGTCCGCAATTTAACAAAAAAAGGAGTGACCTTTAACTGGTTGGGTAGGTTTAGTGCTACACCATTCACTGGCAGGACACACATAAAGTACCTCGTTGTTGATAACACTGTATTTTCGTTCGGTGGGGTTAACTTATACGCAAAAGACTTCACCGAAAACAATGACTTCATGTTTCGCTGCGAAGATTCCCAGCTTGCTGACGATCTAACTCATGAGTTTAATCAAATTACCAAAGCCGATACGCATCATTATGCGTATCGCAGCCATAAGTTCGCCTACGGCAACAATGTTGTACTAACTGACGGTGGCTTTCAAGGAGATTCTATCATCTACCGACGCGTTACTGAGCTAGCTCGCGAAGCTAGTAGTATACTGCTTGTCTCGCAGTATTGCCCAACTGGTAAGCTTGGACGCATTCTAAAATCCAAACAGGCCAAGCTTTACTTCAACCCACCAGAGCTAGCCGGCACACTTAATCGGGCCGTCATCTCAATTGGCATGTTATTCTCACGCCATAAAACGTTATATAAACGCGACCGCTATCTGCATGCCAAATTCATGATATTCACCATGGCAGATGGGTCTAAAGTAGCGGTTAGTGGTTCTCACAATTTTGTATATGGCGGCGTGTTACTCGGCACTCGAGAAATTGCGCTTGAAACAGCTGACAAACGTATTATTCGTCAGCTGGAAGCATTTTTTGAGGAGCATGTTGCCTAACCTCGTCGAGATATTCCCGAATAGCTAGGGCTGCACTCGCACCCTCACCAACAGCGCTTGCAATTTGCATAGTAGCACCGCTCCGTACATCACCGCTTGCAAATACACCCTTCATTGAGGTTTGCAAATTTTTATCAGTTTTAATCAAGCGGTGCTCATCAAGCTCAATACCTGTATTTGCTAAAAATCCTGTATTTGGATTTAATCCCACAAACACAAATACACCGTCAGTTGCAAACTCAGTGGGCTCACCGTCTTTGATTGCTTTTACAGAGGTCACTTTTCCGTCTGTAGCAACAATTTCAGTTGTCTCAGTATTTAGATGTACAGTAATTCTTCCAGCTTCAACATGCTTTTGCAGTTCTGTTTGAAGAATCTCACTCGCTTTGATTGTGCTTCGAACAAGTAAATCAATGTGGCTTGTAAAGCGTGTTAAGAAAATTGCTTCTTGGACCGCTGAGTTCCCGCCACCAATTACTACTAGTCGGCCGTCTTTATAAAATGCACCGTCGCATGTTGCACAGTAATGCACACCACGACCATAGAACTCCGCTTCTCCGGGCACATCGATCTTATTGTAATCACTCCCAGTGGCAATTAGCACAGTCTTTGCTTCAACCGGCTTACCATCAACAATTACCGTTTTCGTATCACCGTTATCTATAATGTCGGACACATCGCCCAGTTCAATTTGTGCTCCAAAACGTTCTGCCTGCGCTTGCAGTTGCATTGCAAGCTTCATACCTTCAATGCCGTCAGGAAAACCAGGGTAATTATCTACCTTATCGGTGATCGCGGCCATACCGCCAATCACCCCTTTTTCATACAATACAGTATCGATATTTTCGCGCGTTGTATACACGGCTGCAGCCAATGCGCTCGGACCCGCCCCTATCATAATTACGTCACGGACGTTTGCTTCACTACTCATTTTCAACTACCAATTCTTTTATTTCTACTATAAAGGCGAGTGGCCCTGCTGGGCGCCCCATTGCCGCCGCATCCTCACCGTATGCCTTTTCGGTAGGAATCATCAGCTTCACGGTTGAACCAACGCGTTGGCCAGCAAGTCCCTCAGTCCAACCGGCAATCACTCCAGATAAATTAAACTCTATCGGTGTAGTCTCGCTGCCCTCTTTATTTGTACTATCAAAAATCTTTCCGTCGCTTGTCCAGCCGAAATAATTCGCCTTAATCGTAGATTCTTTAGTCAGGACCTTACCCTCACTGCCCTGAAGTACATCAACCTCTAACTTAGTCACATCATCTGCGTTAAATGCTTCGGCCTTGTACCCATCAAGCGGACGATTCAGCTTCTCTTGCTCTTCTTGATATTCCCGTAGCATCTTCTGATAATCAGCTTGTTGCTTTGCCGCCAACTCAGCTTGATTCTGTGGGGCAAGTATCATTGCAATAAACCCAGCAAATGTTCCTACTACAAGCACTACTGCAATTACCCAAATACCAATACGCTGGCCTTTACCTGTCGCCATAACTCCCTCTCTTTACAGAATTATTCTGTCATATTACTTGTATTAGTATATCAAACCTAGCACAGTGTTTCAGCGGTTAATTAGCCACGAGTAGCATTTAATTTTTCAGCGGCAGCGGCTACCACCGAATCAAGAAGGGTCGTAACATCTTTGTCCCGGAGCGTTGTAGTGTAGCTAAGTGCGGTAATCCTAAATGAAATTGTCTTAACGGCCGTATTATCAGCAGCCTGATATACCGACAGCGGCGTAATGCTGCACTGCATGTCTTCACGCTTCTGTAGCGTGTCTTGTACTAGACTATAAACCTGGTCAAAATGGATATGAGCATCGACTACGAGCGATAAATCTTGCGTAACTTCAGGATACTTTGAAAGTGGCCTGTACGTCGAGAGCGTTGGCTGCAAATGGCTCATATCAAATTCAAAGCCAGCTGTATATTGAGGCAGTTTGAATGCGGTACGCACTGAATCTTTAAATTCACCAACAACGCCAATCACGGCATCACCCACACGAATAACTGCCGAACGAGCAGGTTCGTATGGCGCCACAAGTTGCTGTTGCCATTTACGAAGACTGTCATGAGCTTCTTGCAGTGGCACAACCTGGTACTCACTGGCATTTCCCACTACTGTTTGAGCATACCGCTTTGCCATAAAGTATGCGGCATCAGTTGCTTTTTTATCGGTAACTATCATAGCAACTGTACTCAACTCTTCTGGAACAGACGGTTCGTCAGCGCTCAACATTTCTTTCATATGCGCTTTACCGAATTCATATAGGGCGAACGAACTGTAGCCAGCTTTAATATTCATGTGCGTTTTATCGAGTAAGCTCGGTGTAATACTTAAGCGATAGTACTGTAAGTCGGGGCTTAACGCATTTGAAAGCCTGTAGGCTAAGGCAGGATTCTGCGTGGCTTTTGTGAGCACTTTTTCATGCACAAAGCTATACGTTAAAACCTCATTTGCCCCAAACCGTGTTAAAGAGGACCGTATATTTTGCTTTAGGTTACGGTATGCGTTTTTTTGAACTGGCATCGACGAGCGCATGGGTAATTCACGGGGTAGCTCATCAAAACCATACAGCCGCCCGACTTCCTCAACAACGTCCTCCGGCAACAAAATGTCAGTACGCCAAAATGGCACCGTTATGTTAATACTGTCACTAGATGCTTCAACATCAAATTCAACATTCGTTAGCAAGCGAGCAATTTCATTGGTTGTTAAATCTAGTCCAAGCCGTTCATTAATAAACGCAGCGCTGCAGTGCACTGTTTGCCTAGCACTGTCCGTCTTCGTATCACTTACATCACTTGCAACCTCGCCAGGCGAAACATTAAGAATAGTTTTTATAAGGAGCGCCATTACAAAATCGTTTTGCCGTGGAGACTGACCTTTATTAAAGCGTGTTAAGGCGTCGGTAAATAAGCCATGCCGCATACTTGTTTTGCGAAGAGCGTACATATCAAATGTCGCAACCTCTAGCACGATGTTCGTAGTACTCTCGGATACTTCGGAATTTCCACCACCCATAATGCCGGCTAGCCCAATCGCACCCTCACTATCTGCAATCACAATGTCATCGTCAGACAGAGTGTACGTTTTTTGATTTAATAATGTGAGCGTTTCACCAGTCGCTGCCATACGTGCGGTAATTTTGTTGCCTCGAAGCAAGTCGTAATCATACGCATGCGTCGGCTGCGATGTAATGAGCATAATATAATTCGTCACGTCCACGATGTTGTTGATTGGTTTTGAACCCATTGCCACAAGTGCACACTGCAACCAGAGTGGACTTGGCTTTACCTCAACACCTTTGATTGCAACCGTCATAAAACGCGGGACTTTTTCTGGTGCGTCATTGTGTTGTTGTAAGCTCAGTAATTTTGATGCAGTAAACGTTGGCGCTTCACTATACCAAGAGGGGCTAATGAATGGCTGTTGTTGTATGCCCGCGATTTCCCTTGCAACCCCGAGCTGCCCGAACAAATCGGGACGGTGAGTGAACATTTTGTTTTCAATATCAATAACCGTATCGTTCAACCCATATACATCAGCAAAAAGTACACCGGGCGTGATTTCAAGCTCGCTCGGCTTCCATTCGCCCGGATTAATTTCCAGTATGCCCTCATGGTCTGTTCCAATCGCTAGCTCATCAGCGGCCGCCAACATACCCTGACTCATCACCCCACGCAGTTCACGAGCACCCAGAATAAACGGATCATCATCGTGGTAGGTAGCCGGAACCACACTTCGTGGCGGCAGCCACACAGCAAACATCCCGGCCGCTACGTTCGGCGCACCACATACAACCTGCACTAGCCCATCATCGTCGCGCTCTACATCTTTTACTAGTCCGCCGTCATCAATTCGGGTTACCTGCAACCTATCAGCCGCAGGATGCTTTTCTGCGCTGACTACTTTTACAATACGAGCATCTTTATATACATCGTTCGTATGTATTACACCTTCAATCGCCCCAAGTTGAGAGTTTATTTTCTTAATAAGCTCACTAGTTGATAGGTTTACTTTTGTGAACTGTTTAACTGCTTGAATACTTACCTTCATGAACGCGCACCTTCGAGTAGTGTTACAATACTTGACTCCAATTCACGTGGGTTCTTTTGCGGTGAAAGCCGTTGTACAACATTTCCTTGCTGGTCAATTAAAAATTTCGTAAAGTTCCATTTAATACTCGCACCTAGCAGCCCTTTGCTTCGCTGTTTAATATGCGTAATAAACGGATCCGCCTCTGCACCGTTCACTCGTACGGTCTTCGTGAGCGGGAAAGAAACACTAAATGTATCACGACATAGACCGACCATATCGTCATCACTCACCGCCTCTTGCTTAAACTGATCACTCGGCATTCCTATTACAACCAAGCCCTTGTCTTTGTAGGTGTCGTGTAGGTACTGCAGGTCTTTAAATTGAGGGGCGTAGCCACACCCGGTGGCCGTGTTTGCAACCACAATAACTTTCCCTTTCAGGCTCGAAG
>JALRDS010000029.1 GCA_023259925.1 Candidatus Saccharimonadia bacterium | reverse complement strand
GGTGACAATTTTGCCCCAGCGGCGTCGGTAGCCACGCTCGCCTTCTTCGAGGTTCTCGTTTGCGAATACCCCATGTCGCACCAGGAAGAATAGTGCCAGTCCTGAACCAGCGATGATACTGCTCCACTTCACCGCGCTCAGCACGCTGAAGTCGCCAGACATCAACTCGGTGGCAAGACCAGGCCCAGCGAACGATGCGACCACGGTCAACGCTGAAACGCCGCCTGTCATCCAGATAGTCTTCTTTTTCATGTTCACCGTGGTACACCTCCTAGTAATGTTGACCACAGATGTCTTCACAGTATCATGTACACGCTAGGCTGAATAGCTATTTCTCTGTCATATGGGCGAACAGTATACTAGTTGTATGGAACCAAGTATTTTTACGAAGATTATCAATGGCGAGCTGCCCTGTCATAAGGTGTACGAAGATGAGAAGACGATTGCCTTTTTAACGATTGATCCAGTCCGCGATGGCCACACATTAGTGGTGCCAAAAGTACAAGTCGATCAATATATTGATTTAGCCAATGAAGATTATGACGCCCTATGGCGGACCGTTAAATTAGTAGCAGCGAAAATTCGCAGCGAGATGGGAAAAGAGCGCGTTGGCGTGGTAATTAAAGGGGTGGATGTACCGCACGCCCATGTTCACCTGATTCCATTTAATGACGGTGAAAGCTTGCGTGAAGGTGGGGGCCACTCCCAAGAGCCCGACCATGAGCGCTTAGCTCAAGTAGCCGACAGGCTTCGTATCTCGTGATTACTATCTTAGCCATTGGTAAAAAACATGAATCATGGATTAGTCCTGGGCTGGAACGCTATGAGAAGCGTCTGAAAGCGCCGTGGAACTTACAATGGATACTTTTGCCACACAGTTCGCTAGAGGGTGGCAGGGCTCGCCAGGAAGAGTCTGAGCGCCTACTATCGCGTATCGATACTACCGATTTTGTGCTATTACTTGATGAACACGGCAAATCCCTCGATTCACCTGCCTTTTCAGCTATATTCGAGCGGCTGCAGGTGCAGTCAAAACGTATAGTTGTAGTGATTGGTGGCGCCTACGGGGTGAATGACGAATTAATGAAACGTGCCAACGCAACCGTTTCTCTATCAGCCATGGTGTTTCCGCACCAACTCGTGCGATTACTATTGGCTGAACAGGTGTATCGGGCTCAGTCGATCGCTGCCGGTTCTCGGTACCACCACGCATAGTGTATTCATACTAGTATTGACATTTTATCAAGCTTGTGCTAATATAAAAGTATAACACTTAAAAAATAAACACATGTTCGATATTACCTTCACCACACCAATCTCACTCTTCATCGCCATGGCTGCGCTGAGCGGCGTTGCGGTACACGACACTAAAATAGATAAGCTTGCCTCTAGTTTTATGGCACATTCCGCTATTAGTTCACAAACCGAGGCTTCACACGTAAAGTTTGTTTCTGATCCTCATACACATGTGGAACGCCTGAGTTTTTCCAATAGTTCTGAAGCCCGGATTGCCCCAAGGTTAGGTGACCAAAAGAAGCACGTATTACAGAAAAATGTGCCAAAGGGTGGTCATTCTTTCGATGGCTACCGACTCCCGCTTGCCTAGGGCTACTTATCTGTGATGACTTGTAGCTCGTTTGCAAGTCGTTCAATGAGCTGCTTAGCCTCTTCAGCTTCTTTGCGTGACTGCTCTACCAATTCTGCAGGTGCTTGTAGCACATAACGGTCATTTGATAGCCGCGCCGCTAAGTTCTTAAGACGTGCTTTAGCGTCGGCTAGACGTACCTCAAGGTTCGACTGATGTTCGTAGAGAGTTTTTTCATCAATTACCAGCCAGGCTTCTCGGCCAGAATTCGCTAGGCGCAACCCTTTAGGTTGCTCAGTGTATTCAACTGATTCAAGCCGTGCGAGTTGCTTAATAAGATCGGCATTATCTGAAACTAAGCTATCGTTCTGGTACTGCACCGTATATTTGCGAGTACCTGGTAGCTCACTCGATACAAAACGAATTTCACTTACGAGTTGCTGCAAGCGTTCGAATTCAGCTGCGGCAATGTCATCGTAGTCACCGCTACCTGGCCACTCGGCAGTAATGAGCATACTTCCCTCTTTGTACCATGGCAGTGTTTGCCAGATGGTTTCAGTCACAAACGGCGCGAATGGATGGGCGAGCTTTAAGCTGGTATCGAGCACCCATGCCAGCATATTTGGATTATTGTGTTGCTTGCTTGCTTCAATATACCAGTCGGCTACCACACTCCAAATGGTGTGATACACCACTTCTGAGGCTTCGGCGAAACGATATTCACCGAGTAGCTGCTCCACCTGATTGGCTGCGGCTACGAGTTCACGGCGTACCCAGTGGTCGGCTAAGGTAGTTGGGTAGACCTCGCTAAATTGGTATTCTTCACCGAGCTTATCTTCAATAAACCTGGCGATGTTCCATAATTTGTTGCAGAAGTTGCGACCGGCTACCACCTTAGTGGTACTAAAGGCTTGGTCCTGACCAGCTGAGCGAGCTGCTACGAGCCCTAGGCGGAGGGCATCTGAGCCGTATTCGGTGAGTGTTTCGATTGGATTGATAACGTTGCCCTTCGATTTACTCATCTTTTGGCCGTGCTCATCGAGCACTAGACCGTGGAGGTATACATCTTTGAACGGAACTTGCCCAGTGATTTTTAGGCCTAACATGATCATTCGTGAAACCCACGGGTACAGAATGTCGTGACCCGTTTCCATGACGGCATTCGGGTAAAAGCGCGACAAATCGCCGTTTTGCTGGTAGTCGGTAGTTATAAACGGCCACTGGCCACTAGTGAACCAAGTGTCAAACGTATCTTCCTCACGATTGTAACGAGTGCCATTGATAGTAATGAACGGCTGGTCAACGCGTTCGTCAAAAATCCAATCGTCAGGGTTAGTTTCACTTTGGAAGGCTGGAATAGGAATGCCCCAAGGGATTTGTCGAGATAAGTTCCAGTCACGAATATTACTTAGGTAGTTAATGAGCTGTTTCCCGCGCGCCTCTGGGTGGAACGTTACCTTCCCTTCCTTGATAGCGGCAATAGCTTCTTGTGCAAGTGGCTCCATGCGTATAAACCACTGGTCTTTTATTAGGGGCTGGATAATACTGCCACATTTATAGCAATGACCTACTGCGTGTTCTAATTCTGTTTCACCTCGCAGTAGCTCAGCAACTTCTAGTTCACGTAAGACGCGGTTTCGTGCTTCTTCAGCGGTCAATCCCATGTACTGTTGGGGTACGTTGATCATTGAGCCATCAAAGTCTATGACCTGGAGCTGTTCTAGGTTGTGTCGCTTCCCTATCTCAAAGTCGTTTGGATCATGCGCAGGTGTTATTTTCACTGCACCGGTACCAAATGACTGGTCGACGTAGCTATCGGCAATAATTGGGATTTGTTTATTAACGAGCGGCAGTTGAATATGCGTACCTACTAGCTGTTTATAGCGTTCGTCGTCTGGATGAACTGCTACAGCTACGTCACCGAGTAAGGTTTCGGGTCGGGTGGTTGCAATGATAATCTCACTTGATCCATCGACTGTAGGGTAGGCAATTTTGTATAACTTCCCTTTTTCATTCTTATGCTCTACTTCAATATCAGCAAAACTTGTGTGGTGAGTTGTGCAGTAATTTACAATCCGCTCACCTCTGTAAATAAGGCCTTCATCCCACAGCTGCTTAAATGTTTTATAGGCAGTAGTGATCACTTTCTCATCGAGTGTGAAAACCAGATCTTCCCAACTTGCACTAACGCCAAGGGCGCGTAGCTGCAATTCCATGTCGCCACGTTTTTTATCAACAAAATCCCAAACTTGGGCATACAACTGCTCACGTGAAAATTCAAAGCGGCTCTTACCTTTTGCTGCGAGCTCTCGTTCGTAGACCACCCATGTTTCAAACCCGGCGTGGTCGGCACCTGGAATGTAGATCGTATCCCTACCCTTCATACGGTAAAAGCGAATCAGTATATCTTCGAGGTCTGCCATGAGAGCGTGACCGATGTGAAGATTGCCATTGGCATTCGGTGGAGGCATCACTATGGCATAGGGTTCACCCTTCCCTGTCGGCTTAAATGCGCCACTGGATTCCCACATTGCGTAGATGTTCGGTTCGTAGTTAGTTGGTTCGTAAGCTTTCGGTAATTTCATATAAAAGTTTTCACGTGAAAAGTCACATGGTAAGTATCTTCACGTGAAAATGAATTCGAAATCACGCGACTCACCTCTTAAATTGTATGTATGTAGTATAGCACAATGTGGGCAGCCAGGACGCGCTATAATAGGGCAATGATTAATGTAATAACATGTGATGACCAGGTGGAGTGGGATGATTTTGTAAAAACAACTGATGGGCATCCACTTCAGCTATGGGGCTGGGGAGAAGTAAAAGCCTCCCATGGCTGGAGCGTTGAACGCGTGCGAGTAGGGCAGGGCGGGGCACAGCTGTTGATTAAAAGACTGCCCGCGCCGTTTGGTCCACTGGTGTATGTTCCGCGCGGTCCCGTAGGCAGCATGCTTAAAAGTGAAGATGAGCGTACAGCATTGGTTGCCTACGTGAAAAAAACGTATCATCCTACAGTACTGTCAGTAGAGCCTGACACAGTAGGTCCTCTGAACTGGAAAGGGTGGCGAACATCATCGAATCGTATACTACTTGCTCGCACCGCTGTACTTGACTTAAAAAAATCAGAAGACGAATTACTTGCCGATATGACGAAAAAAACTCGTCAGTACATTAGAAAATCAGCTAAGGCAGGGGTTGATGTTCGTGTAGCCAGTAGTCGCGCTGAGATAGATGAATGTCTGGCTATTTATAAGCAGACAGCCAGTAGGGCCGGCTTCGCTTTACACGGAGACAGGTATTACCATGATATAGCCGAGAAGCTTGACGGTGATTCACCGATATATATCGCGATGCATAAGGGCAGGGTAGTGGCATTCTTATGGCCGGTTGTAACGCCAGCAGTAGCATTTGAGCTGTACGGCGGTATGAATGATGAAGGGCAGGCACTACGGGCAAACTACCACCTGAAGTGGAGTGTCATACGGGCTATGAAGCAACGCGGAATAGAACGTTACGATGTAAACGGCCTACTGAACGACGGGGTGACATCGTTTAAAAAAGGTTTTATTCCCGTTGAGACCACTATGAGCGGGACACTTGATTACCCAATGTCACCACTTTACGTAGTATGGAACGGGTTGCTGCCTGCTATCAAGCGGGTGCTTCGAGCAATTCGTTAAGATTTGTTCCAGAGTGTGTCGCTCATAGAAATGCTTGGACGAACAGTTACTTCATCGACAGGGGTTGGTGGCACAACTTGCGCGTGATAGTAGCCAAGCGCGGCGATCATCGCACCATTGTCGGTGCAAAGGCTGATCGGCGCGTACTCAATTGGTAGGGGAAGTCGTTCTGATAGTTGACGGCGTAGTTCGCTATTGGCAGCAACGCCGCCAGCAATCACAACAGAAGCAGGGCTAAACTCATCTACCGCCTTGACAGTAGCATCGACGAGCGTTTTGACTGCTGTGTACTGGAAACTAGCAGCAAAGTCTGCCCTCTGCACGTCGTTTAAGCGGCCTGGGAGCTCATGCGAAGGAAAAGTATGGTCTACGCCCACTTCACGCTGAATGGCCCTTAGAACGGCTGTTTTAAGGCCTGAGAATGAAAATTCATACGGGCTTTTTAGTTTAGCTTTGGGTAATGTATAAGCAGTTGGATTACCGTGCTGCGCGGTTTTAGTAATGGCCGGACCACCAGGGTAGGGTAGGCCGAGCATGCGTGCAACTTTATCGAAGGCTTCACCTACGGCGTCATCGAGCGTTTCGCCAAGTAGTTCGTAGTCGCCATGATTTTTGAATAAGACGAGTTGTGAGTGTAGCCCACTGACCGCGAGAGCGAGCATAGGGAAAGTCGGCTGCTTTGAAGGAAGGCTGCCTGGGGCTAATGCGTCTGCCTGCTCAACAATGAAATTGGCATAGATATGGCCTTCAACGTGGTGCACCGGATACAGTGGTTTGTTGTGTAGCTCAGCCAGTGTTCGCGCCGCTAAAACACCGACGAGTAGTGAGCCGATGAGGCCTGGAGCATAGGCGACGGCAATGGCATCGATGTCATCCCAGGTAACGTTCGCATCGCGCAGGGCTTTTTTAATGATTGGGTTAATTACTTCAATATGTGAACGAGCAGCAACCTCTGGTACAACGCCGCCATATTCGGCGTGAATGTCGACCTGTGAATGCACAACATTTGACAGTAGCCGCTTGCCATCTGCTACAACTGCTGCCGACGTTTCGTCGCAGCTTGATTCGATTCCAAGAATAATCATTGTGTAAACAGTATAGCGCAGGCACTACTCGGTGGTAAAATAGAGCACATGAAACATGAATTGGTGAGGGGACTACAGGCGCGAGCTGCAGCGTTACGCTATGGCAATCCAGCTAGAGGCGTAAAAGTGATTGCGGTGGCTGGACCGTACGGTAAAACAACAGTAGCCATGCTACTGAGCGAGTTGTTGCAGGAGTCGGGCGCATCTGTCATGACGTTGACCAACCAGGGCTCGTTCATTAATGGCAAGCCAATCAATACCGGGTATGATGTATCGGCTGACAGGTTGCAGCAGCAACTTCAGCGCGCGAAGAAACAAAAAATATACTACGTGATTCTAGAGGTAACGGAGCCACTTCTAGCGACGTGTGCTCTCGCAACACTACCGATTGAGATGGCCATCACAACTGGCGATTCACCATCCGCACAAGCACTTCTTAGTCAATCGGTTACTTCCACGGTGATACCGGCCGGATTTTTGCATGGTGACGTGACAGTAGCCCCACACCAGGCGATTAGCTTCGGATTCGAAGAGTCGGCCGAAGCGTACATTGACCGAGTGACAGAACGGCGTAAAGGAACTGAAATAGACCTCGTGGTTGATCATCAAACACGTGTATCGGCTGCAACCTATTTGGTAGGTAAAGCCAACGCGCTTAACGTGGCTGCGGCTGTGTCAGCAGCGTACGTGCTAGCGGTAAAGATTGATGATTTCCAGGAAGGGATTGCACGGTTAGAGGGAGTGGTTGGTAATTACGAATATATCGAAACCGATGATGTGTACGACATTGTCGTCGACCGTGTGCCTACTCTTGAATCGCTCGAGCTGGTGCTAGCGACTGTAAACCGATTAAAAAAACGCCGCGTCATTGTAGTGGCCGACAGTACAATTGAGCGTGAAACCTATCAGCTGATTGTAAAAGAAAGTGACCGTGCCTTTGCTGTGACTGATGGTCCCGACGTACCGGGTATCGACAAAGCTGCGTCTATCAATGCTGCGGTTGAGCTTGCAAAGCGAGCTGCCAAGAAAGATGACGTATTGTTGCTGCTCGGTACAGAGGTGGGCGCTATTCAACCAGGTGGTTTGAGCATGGCTCATCAGCTGTTTGCCACGAAGGGTGCTCATGAGTAAGCTGCGTACTGTCGTAAAATCCCTCATGCCAATGGCGGTGTTCCGGCTAATAGAGCCGTTCGGGCATTTACTCGAAGCGATAATTATGAATATTCGCTACGGTTTCCCGGCACGTGGCCTGCACGTGATTGGTGTGACGGGTACCAACGGGAAAACAACTACTAGTTTTATGATTCATCGTATGTTGGTTGAGGCTGGCTATGATGTAGCGCTCATGTCTACGGTGGCCTATGGGGTAGGGAATGATATTACGTTGCAAGAACAGCACATGACAACTGTTTCGAGTCCGCAACTGCTCCGCCAAATCAAGTCGTTTAAAAAGCAAGGTGCTAAATGGTTAGTACTCGAAACGACTAGTCATGCACTGGCGCAACACAGGGTGTGGGGCGTGCCGTACGAAATTGCTGTTATGACAAATATCACTCATGAGCATCTTGATTACCACCGCACCTTTAAGCGGTACTTGGCTGCTAAGGTGAAGCTTTTTAAGGTTGCTAACCGTCATGGTCGCAAATTCGGAGTAATAAATGCCGATGATGAGCATGCAGTAGACTTTGCTAAAGAGATTAAAAACTCAGTATTTTATGGCATTAACGGGGGTGATTTACGAGCAACAGATATCCAGCTAACCGGGGAGGGGAGTACCTATTCGGTGAATATTAACGATAGGTTGCATCAAATCCGATGCCATATTCCGGGTGAATTTAATGTATCAAATAGTCTTGCAACGGTTGCAGTCGGCTTAGAGCTAGACCTGCCTATTAGTAAAATTATTAGTGGTATTGCTGCACTCGATGGCGTTGATGGCCGCATGACGACTGTAGACGAGGGACAAGATTTTAGTGTGATTGTTGACTTTGCCCATACGCCAGATTCGTTTGAGCGATTATTATCTGATGTGCGGAAGTCAACTACTGGTAGGCTGATTGTTTTGTTTGGTTCAGCTGGTCGCCGTGACGAATCAAAGCGTGCGATCCAGGGAAGAATTGCTGGTAAGTATGCCGATGAGGTAGTGCTGACCGAAGAAGACGACCGTGATATTGATGGGCAAGAAATTTTGAACCAAATTGCAGGTGGCGCCGAGGAGTCCGGTAAGGTACGTGGACAAAATCTATCCCTTATTCTGAATCGTTCTGAAGCGATAACCTTTGCAATTAATCAGGCTGCTGCATCTGGCGATACTGTAATCCTACTCGGTAAGGGGCATGAAAAGACGATTGAACGTGCTGATGGCGCACATCCGTGGGATGAGGTAGCGGAAGCTCGTAGGGCCCTTCAGGCACGCGCTAGTCGTTCAGCGACAGGCTAGTGCAGCGAATGTAGCCGCCGCCCTTAGCGAGCTCTGACACGGCTGGGGTGAGTACGGTCAGGCCACGCTGCTCCAAGGCTGATTTGAGGTTAGGGGCAGAATTGCTCATTATCACCGTTTCACCTGTAGATACTAAGTTGCAGGCGAATGCCTGTTTGGCCTCATTTTCAGATACGATAATGGTATCGAACCCCTCTAAACTAGCCAGTCGTTGCTGACTTTCTGGCGTGAAGGCTTGCGGGCAATAGGCGATGGTACCGTTTGAGTCTGATGACGGGCCTTTGATAATGGATAACGCGAGGTCAATGTCGTAATAAAAACTGTCGGGCCAGCCAGAAGATTGATTGATCACTTCTGTACCACTGGCATCGGTCTGCGGAACAGTGCGCAGCTGAATTCGTGTAAAGCCTAACGTTTCGGCTGCAAATGCTTGAGCCTGCTCATCACTACGATAAGTGCTGCCGCAAAACAGATAGTCGCCACAGGGAAGTGCGTCACCTTGACCGCTAAATTTCCATTTTTCGGGTACGCGTACAACCTTGATGCCACGTTGTTTTAGCTGCGCTTCAGCCCAGTCTTCTTCACTTTTTCTGGCATTTGGTAAGCGCGCTAGTACCGCGGTGCTACCTCTTATAAGTGCCCAGTTAGCAGTGTATACACCGTCTTGGCTTGTACTCGGTGGGTCGACCTTAATCACAGTAATATTTGCCGATTCGAATGCTTGCAATATGGCTGCGTGTTCGGCCATTGCTTGATCTATGCTCACTGATTCATCTGCGTAGTAAGGGTTAATGGGCTGATCATTCGAAAAATAGTCGGCACCCGACATTACGAGAGTATGATTAAGTGTTGGCATTCGGGCTCCTTAGTAGAATGATTGATGATGACGCTTGAAATATAATTTTCGCACGAGCTTTTCGATATAGCGATGCCATAGCGTTGCTTTGAGCGGCTGAATTGGCACCTCGTAGGCACCCACATACTGCGTTATATGTTTGTTAAAACTGGTTTTAAAGCGGGCTAGGCCGTAAAACGGATGATTAGGGTTCTTGCTATCTTTAATAGGCGGTACACCAGCTAGATCGTGTTTTAGTGCGCCTTTTTGCTTGGCCCACTGAATAACGTGCCATTGCAACAGGTGGCTTGCTCCGTATGCAGTTCGTTCGCGTACACTGGCACCATCTTTATACATGCTGTTACTGCCTTGCACCATAGCAAATGCACTAGCCACAATTTGGTTATTTACATAGGCAAAGAATAGTTGGCCGCGACTCTTTGCCTCGTAGGCCTGGTAAAAGGATTGATAGTAGCTCGCAGGACGGATAGCAAAGCCAGCCCCGGTGGCGGTTTCTTTAAATAGGTCATACATGCTTTGGCAATTTTCATCAGTCGCTGGAACCTGTTTAACAACCACACCGTCTCGCTCGGCTCTCCGAATAGCGTGACGGCCCTTTTGGTTGAGCCCGGCTAAAATAGCATCTAACGGTGGGCTCAGGTCAACATACACTGTGGCGTAGTTGTACTGTATGGGCGTGGTTTTAATCAGATTCAAATCGGACAAATCAGTAGTGTAATCAAGCTCAGGTTCAATTTTCACGGTGAAAACATTTTGTTTTTTTGCGAATGCCTGCAGCTCTGGTAGTAATTCGGCAAGCTCTCGCTTTGTGCTAACACCGGGCCCTTTTGGGCAGTACCATAGCTTACCCAGCACTGGAATCGTTTTTTCAATTACTGTAAAGGCGCAGTAATCGCTCACAATAAAACGAACCTTCCAGCCGCTCAGCTGTTTTTGCGTTACAAATTCTTTCCCCTGCAAAATGTTGCCGCCACTCGGATTTTGATCAACCAGTTCGTTCCACCTCTCTTGTTCCGGCTCGGTAGCATAACGCATATTCATAGTATTTGATTATACAAGAGCTGCCATTAAGAACCTATTGAGCTACTAAAAAACCACACAGTGCTTTGTGTGGTGAATATATCAGTTGGATGCACCTGCCCGGCGCGAGCGAGGAGCGCTGGGTGCGCCACATCTCGCTCGTGCCGGACAGGGTTCTCAACCATCCCGGGATGGTGAAGGGGCTAGCTCACTGGCGGTGAGCACCCCAGGCCGTGGTCGCGGAGCGACCGGAGGGACGCTTCGTCGCGATCGGCTTGAAGGTCACCGACTGCCCCTTGCGGTTGTTCAGCTGTCCGGTCTGGAACCACGTCCAGCCGTACTGACCCTTGTACTCGACGATGAAGTCGAGCTGCTTGAGCCGGGTCTTGTACCGGAGTGAGTCGCCGGGGGCGAGCTTCACCACCTTGCGCGGCTGCGGCTCGTCGAACGTACCGACCGACAGCCGGTACTTTCCGATTGCGCTCGTCGGAGAAGTGAACTCGTCGATCGCCGACTTGTTGCCGAGCTTGCGGGCGACCGAAGTGCCCACGTTCGGCACCTCCAGCACCGTCAC
>JALRDS010000019.1 GCA_023259925.1 Candidatus Saccharimonadia bacterium | reverse complement strand
CCATCGAAGGTACGGCAAACCTCAGCAACGAACAAATCATGCGCATTGCCACAAGTATGTAGAACTGCGATTCATCATGGCAACTATCCGTAGAACTCACGCTTTCACCATCGTCGAGCTCCTCATTGTCATTGTTGTTATCGCTATATTAGCAGCGATTAGTATTGTGGCATATAACGGTATACAAGAACGGGCACGTAGTAGTGCAAGTGCTTCGTCATCTACACAAGTAGCTAAGAAGATAAAGGTATGGCAGGTAGATAATGAAGCGACCAGTCCTACGTGTGGACAGTTCTATACAATTGTTACTAACACCTCAAGCAGCACTGCTTGCAGCTTTGACTATAACGGCACGAACTACCAGTACGCAGCCGGCACCAATGGTGCCTACTGCGTTACCACTACCGTGGTAGATAAGTCATACAAAGTAAGTGACAACACAACACCCCAAGCTGGTGGCTGTCCTGGCCATGGACAAGGAGGAGTAGGGGCGGTGACGAATTTGATTCCGAACCCAAGCATAGAAAGTAACTTAACGGGTTGGAACTCGGTTAGTGCAACTATCGCAAGGTCAAACGAACAGCGACGTACGGGCTCATATTCTATCAAAGTAACCCCCTCAACATCTAGCACTTACACCGGTGCATCGATTGCGCCACCAGGTAACAATGGTACCGTATACACATTTAGCGCTTATGTATACTCAACTAGTTCGCAATATATAAACTTCGCAGCTGACGGATACGGTGTTAATACTGGAAGAACCATTGGGGCTGGCTGGTCATACTTCACGGTAACTGGGACGAAAGTAAATAATAATCCGCTTTATATCCGTGCAAGTACGACAGCGGGTATTCCTTTCTACGTTGATAGCATCATGGTAACCGAAGGTAACACTCAGTACAATTACGCCGACGGCAACACAACTGATTGGATATGGAACGGTACTGCAAATAATTCTACATCTACCGGCCCACCAGTCTAAGTCGCTTATGCTCGCAAACTTTATCTACCTCTGTTATAATATGCCTTACTATGGCAACTAAACTACCGACAGTCGCAATTATTGGGCGAGCAAACGCGGGCAAAAGCTCGCTATTTAATCGTTTAGTGCGTTCCCAGCAGGCGATTGTTGCTCGCGAGGCCGGAACCACCCGTGATAATGTGATTGGTAAAGTATCGTACCGTAATGACAGCCAAGAGTCACAATTTTGGCTGGTTGATACCGCTGGACTAAAAGACCCAGAAGACGAATTTGAAGCCAGTATTCAAGATCAAATTGAGGAAGCAGCCATTGCCGCTGATGTAATACTTGTAGTCGTGGATAGTACGCAGCATGTTGGTGACGAAGAACGCAGCGTTGCCAAAAAGGCACTAAAAAGCAAAAAGCCCGTCATCCTAATCACCAATAAGGCAGATTTAAAGAATAGCCTGCCAGACGATGACTTCCGTCGACTTGGTATTAAATCAATTATTCGTACCAGCGCCGAACACAATTCAGGCGTGTCGGAATTACTCGATGAAATCGCATCACTCGTACCAGTAGCGCGGGCAAAAGAGGCCGACGATGTTCTGCGGGTCGCCTTGATTGGCCGCCCGAATGTAGGGAAGAGCAATCTGTTTAACCGTCTGGCTGGCAAACAACAAGCAGTCGTTGCAAACGTCGCTGGTACTACACGCGATATCAACCGTGTACAAATCGGCTACCACAAACGTACTATAGAGCTGCTCGATACCGCTGGCATCCGTAGACAAGGCAAGCAAGAAGTTGGCATTGAAAAGTTTAGCGTTCTTCGCACCCTGCAAGCGATTGAAGAGTCAGACATCTGCCTACTCCTTATGGATGTCAATGAGCTCAATACTCAACTCGACCAACGCCTCGCCGGCCTAATCAGTGAAGCTGGTAAAGGCTTAGTAATTGTCATCACCAAGTGGGATAGCCTGCAAGAAGTACGTGAAAAGGCGATTGAAGCAGCTGAAGCCCGTGCTGCGAAAAAAGAAGCAGCTGAAGCCCTGAAGCCAATGACTAAAAAAGAAAAGCTGCAGCGTTCAAAGTCCATGAAGGCGAGTCATGACGACATCACTAGCAAAGACCCGTTTACACGCGATGCACTAGCTGCTCGTATTTCATATACGTTTAAATTCACTCCATGGGCTCCACTGATTTTTACGTCGAGCATCACTGGCCAAAATGTCTCTAAATTATTCGACCTTGTTACTGATATCGATGCTCGCAGGAAGCAAGAAACTAAAACTCGAGTGTTGAATGAACTATTGCAAAAAGCAATCGATCGCCATCCACCGGCTGGACTTAAAAACACACACCCGAAGCTTCGCTACATTGTCCAAACCGACGACAATCCACCATGGTTTGTTATTCACGGAAGCAACTTAAAATTTGTGCACTGGAGCTACAAACGATACCTAGAGCGACTGATTCGTGAAACCTATGATTATTCTGGTACGCCAATCAAATTTAGTTTCCGCGACGAAAAGCAAATTAAATCAAATAAAGAACGCGTTGCCGCCGGCAAAGCCCCTGTTACAAAAGCATACAAACAAGCTAAGAATAACGAATCTGAGCTAGAGTAAACAAATTACATTTTGGTAAACCAAAAAATTAGCGTAGAATAAAGCTAATGGTAACATCATTCGTAAGGGCATACGAAACATGAAAAAATATTCTAGGTTACATTCGGCCGCATTCACCATCGTTGAACTACTTATCGTTATTGTCGTGATTGCCATCCTAGCTGCAATAAGCATAGTAGCCTACAACGGCATTCAAGAACGTGCACGAACAAGTGCCTTAAAAGCAGAAATGACTCAGCTGCAACGTACAATTCAAACTGATGTTATTCAAAATGACAGTGATTCAGTTGCAATAAACGCGCCTCTGGCATATCAACGAGGCACAGGCACTTGGAATCTGGCAGAGCCCTTTCAAAACACCCGTACATTCACTATGTACGGGGTATTCGACACCAGTAATGACACCAGCGCTAACTGGAATGGTATATTTGCATTAACACCCAACTCTACTAATAACTACATTAGTTTGCGTGCCACCGGCTCATCAAGCAACAGTGTTCAAGGATTCTGGCAAACATCGGCACAAACCAATCAAGCCGTAGCCTCAATAGGCGGCATCCGTAATACCACCGGGCGTCACGTAGGGTGGATTGCGGGTGATGGGACTTCACTGTATGGGTCGTTTGATAATGCAGCAGGCGGCTCCGTAATGCCATCAAGCCATAACGGCTGGTCGTTCGATAGTGTGTCGGCGTACAGCCCAGCAGGTATAACCGCGGTTGCAGTGCTCGTATTCCCGGAGTTCCACGACAGCCAAACGCGAACACTGATTTTGCGCTGGCTTGATCGCGAACACACAATAACGTTTTACAACTAAAAAGGGAAAGCCCCCGCACCGATAGGGGCGCGAGGGGCTCTCCTTGAATCGGAAACGGGGGGTTACTTCATGCTCGGTGCCGTCGGGTCGTTGTGAACGAAGTCGTACACCTCGTCCTTGTAGAACATGACAGGCCGGTTGTTCGGTCCGGTACCGAAGTACTGTGGAACCGGTGAGGTGTAGTACTGTTCGGCCGGGTAAGCCACGACCTTGCGCGGTCGACAGACTGCCGCCATCAGCAGCAGCACAACAGCTCCGCCTAGAAGCGAGAGCTGTACCGTTTGCTGCTGTGGGTAGTCGACCAGCATCACGCATCCAGTCACCGCTGTGGCGACCAACGCGTAAGGAATGAGCATGAAAAGTGCGATCTTTCGGATCGACATGACTGAACCTCCTTGGGGAAGAAGATTGCGGTAGGTCCGCAATCAAAGGTCAATCAACATTACTATAGCATATTTATTATATTTTAGCAATAGTGTACACTGTTCTACAGATATGAAACTTATTTTCAGCCTTGGCAATTCAGGAGTAGAATACGACGGTACACGACATAATACCGGCTTTGAAGTGCTTAATTATTTTGCATCAAAACAGGGAAGCGACTTTATAAAAAAAGACAAATTCAAGGCAGAGGTGGCCGAAGTACTTATGAATGGCGATAAGATACTTTTAGCGCGCCCTGTTACGTTTTACAACGAAGTTGGCACCAGCTACAGGTCAATCTGTGATTTTTATAAACTAGCTCCGTCAGACACGCTTATTGCGCATGATGAATTATCCCTTCCACTTGGCATACTGCGCATACGCGAGGGCGGATCAGATGCAGGAAACAACGGAATCAAGTCGATTAATCAGCATGGCGGCCAAGCAAGCTGGCGACTACGAATTGGCATTTCAAATGATGACAGACAGCTAATAGGGGATGCCGATTTTGTTCTGAGTAAATTCAAGCGAGCCGAATTTGAAACGTTGCAGCAAACCATTATTCCGGCTACTCATACACTGATGGAAGATTTTATACATGGGTCACTTTCGCCCACTAGCCATCGCCACGCTACTAAAAAATAACAGCAAATAAAAAGAGACCAGGTAAGGGTGGGCATCACCTGGCCTCGTTTTACCCTTCAACCCACACCAGACGAAGCGTTCGAGCAATACTCCACGTAAATGCTGACGCATGGGCGAACCACTACTGGATAGTCGTCTTTGAATGGTACCTCGATCTAGTTGAACTAAACCGGGGGTTAAAGGGATTAGTATGCACACTCGGATTTTTGTGGCTCGCAGTGGAGGGTAGAATACTACGAACCGCCTTGTGTGCAACCTAACATAAGTTAGAATAGGGGGTATAAGGTGCGTTTGATTGAACTCGCAGTCACAATCAATCATGCATCATATTAGCACGGTTTCATCATTTCGTCAATACCTTTTAACACTTTTTTTATGAAAATCAATACAATCTCCCCAGATAAGAACGATTTTACTAAGGTATTAGCAAACATTGCTAAAGTGCCAAAAAAGTTACATTACATAGGAAAGCTTCCTGCTGATAGAGTGCCTACGGTGGCGATAGTCGGCACTAGGCGGCCGAGCAGCTATGGTAAAGAGGTCACCCAACGACTCAGCTACGACTTGGCAGAGCGTGGAATTATTATAGTAAGTGGCTTGGCACTGGGAGTTGACGCAATCGCTCATCAGGCAGCACTTGACACAAACGGCACCACCCTCGCAGTGCTAGGGAACGCACTACCTGATATTTCACCAAGAACTAACCATCGCCTCGCCCAAGATATTGTAGCGAATGGCGGTGCGGTCATGAGCGAATACACGCAGGGGAGCAAGGTATACCCGAGTAATTTCTTAGAGCGTAACCGGCTCGTAGCTGGTCTGGCCGATGCAATTATCATCACCGAAGCAACATCTAGAAGCGGCACATTAAATACTGCCGCACGCGCCCTCGAGCAAGGCAAAGAATTATTTGTCGTTCCAGGGCCAATTACCAGCCCACTCAGTGCTGGCTGCAATGCACTATTAAAACAAGGTGCTCATGTAGTTACCGAATACCGTGATGTATTAGATATTATTGCTCCGTCTGCAACTGAATCCATAAAAGCAGTTCCACTCGGACAAACCGAACTGGAAACGGCTATTATTACCCACATTTCGCATGGTGTGCGCGACGGAGCAGAGTTGCAGCGAATCGTAGCGGTTGATCAAGCGGAATTTGCCACCGCGCTGACCATGCTTGAACTCGCGGGTACAATTAAAGCGCTTGGCGCAAACAAATGGACAATTCGCTAAAATCAGCATCAAGCGTTTACAAATAAGCATAAACCAGCTAGTATGAACAGTTGTCGCTTCCGCAGCAAGCGGAATACCATTACTCATATATAATAAAGAAGAAGCATGAGCAAAAACCTAGTTATCGTAGAGAGCCCCGCCAAAGCAAAGACCATCGAAAAGTATCTCGGTAAAGATTTTACTGTGCTTTCGAGTATTGGCCACATTCGTTCAATTGTAAAAAAGACTAAAGACGGCACCCCGCCAATTGATGTGAAAAACGGCTTCAAAACCACCTACGAAGTAGACCCCGAGAAAAAGAAGGTCATTACTGAACTAAAAAAAGCCGTAAAAAATGCCGAAGATGTGTGGCTCGCAACAGATGAAGACCGCGAAGGAGAGGCTATCGCCTGGCACCTTTGCGAAGTATTAAAACTCGATCCTAAAACCACTAAGCGTATTGTGTTCCATGAAATCACAAAAGATGCCATTACCGCCGCTATCAAAGAACCACGTACTGTTGATATGCAATTAGTTGAAGCGCAGCAAGCCCGCCAAATCCTTGACCGAATCGTTGGGTTTGAGCTCAGCCCTGTAGTATGGCAGAAGGTTCCTGGCGGCAAGAGTGCTGGCCGCGTGCAAAGCCCCGCAGTGCGTCTATTAGTTGAACGAGAACGAGAAATCCGTGGATTCGAAGGATCATTCCAGTTCCGCGTGACTGCACAGTTTAGCCACAACGACCAGTCATTCAAAGCAGAGTTACCAAAACGGTTCAATACAGAAGATGAAGCGCGAGGTTACTTAAAAGACTTAACGGACGCAACATTCACCGTTAGTAACGTGACAAAAAGCCCCGGTACACGCAACCCAAGCGCACCATTTACTACCAGCACCTTGCAGCAGGATGCGAATGCCAAACTAGGTTTTGGTTCAAAAGCAACCATGGCGAGCGCGCAAAAGCTCTATCAAGCCGGTAAGATCACCTACATGCGTACTGACAGTGTTAATTTAAGTGCCCAGGCAATCGCTAGTGCAGCCAGCTATATTAAGTCAGCGTTTGGCGAAGAGTATTCGCAGGTTCGAAAATTCACTACTAAAAATAGCAGTGCTCAAGAAGCCCATGAAGCCATCCGACCGACTAATATGAGCGAGGAAATTGGGAGCGGAAACGAGTACGATCAAAAATTATACGACCTAATTCGGCGTCGCACCCTCGCTAGCCAAATGACTCCTGCGAAACTTGAAAAAACTACCATCACCATTACTGTCTCAACACGGACGGAATCGTTTGAAGCCAAAGGCGAAGTAATTGTATTTGACGGCTTTATGAAAGTATACGGCGGAAGCAAAAAAGAAGCTGAGCTCTTGCCGGCTGTTACAGCTAATGACACCCTACATCTTATAGAAGCCCTAGCTCGTCAAACGTTCGCAAAACCACCAGCTCGCTATACCGAAGGATCGCTTGTAAAGAAACTGGAAGATCTTGGAATCGGGCGACCGAGCACCTACGCGACTATTATTGACACCGTACAGACCCGTGGCTACGTTGAAAAAGGCGATGGGGAAGGCGAGCCAAGAGACGTCGTTGTGCTAACACACACTCCTGGCAGTCCGGCACTCTCAACAGAGTTAGCCGATAAAGCCAAAGAGTCGACTGAAGTTGAAGCTGGCATATTGCGCCACATAATATCGGAAAAAACCGGTGCAGATAAGGGTAAGCTGGTACCTACTCCATCTGGTGAGTTGATTGCAGACTTTCTTGGAAATCACTTCGATCAAGTTGTAGATTATGGCTTTACTGCCAGCGTAGAAAAACACTTTGACGAAATTGCCGAAGCTAAGCTTGACCGTAACAAAATGCTAGAAGATTTTTACACACCGTTTCATACACTAATTGAACAATCTGGTGGCATTGATCGCTCGAGTGTAGGTCAATCACGCGACATTGGCACCGACCCAAAAACGGGAAAACCAATCTTGGCGCGCTTTGGACGATTTGGTCCAATGTTGCAACTCGGCAGCACCGAAGACAAAGAAAACAAGCCGCAGTTCGCCCCAATGCCAGCTGGCGCCCGTATCGATACCGTTACCTTAGAGCAAGCTTTAGAGATGTTCAAGCTACCACGCCTGGTTGGCGAAACCACTGATGGCAAGGCGATCAAAGCAAACATCGGCCGGTTTGGCCCCTATATTCAAGTAGACAAACTGTTTGTTAGTATCAAACCAGAAGATCCGCACACTATTACCATTGAAAAAGCACTTGAGCTATATGACGCAAAGCTAAAAGCCGAAGCCGGAAAAAATATTGCCGATTTTGGCGATGGGGTAAAAGTACTCAACGGCCGATACGGTCCGTATATTACTGACGGCAAGAAAAACGCGAAAATTCCAAAAGATGAAGATCCAAAGTCTATTACGCATGAACGTGCCAAAGAATTACTTGCAGAAACACCTGCCAAAAAGCCACGAACTCGACGAACTAAATCTAAATAACAGTTTTAAATTACTTTAATGTTTCGTAAAAATATAGTACGAAACATTTTAGTATATAAAAAAGCCTAAAAATACTATTTACCATAAGCGTCTATATTATGCTATAATTATGCATATCGAATAATGTGTTTGACATTCTAAATACATTGTTTTATAATGAACTTAATACAGTATAGTACCAATCTTGAGCCTACCGAGAGGAAACGTGTCAATGGATCAATCAACGCAACCCGATATGTCAAACAGTCTTAAAGTCGCTGTCGATGATATTTTGGGCGTTATTGAGCAAGACCGCGAACGTGAAATCATCACTCGACGATTCGGCTTATTTGATCGTAAAGAAACCCTAGAGCAAATTGGTGAACTTCTTGGCATTACCCGTGAACGCGTACGACAACTTGAAAAAGCCATTCTGATTCGCTTAAAGATAGCTGCAAGTGACAATAAAATTCCTACCGTACACGATATAGAGCGAGCTATGGTGCGTCACCTATCAGAGAAGGGAAGAGTCGCCCGAGTAAGCGATATTACTGAAGATATTGTTGGCGCAGGTGCTACACCAGAACAGCGTTCACACGTTGCGTTCATTGCTGAACTTTCGCCAAATATATCTGTTATAAGCGAGAACGATGATTATCATCATGCAATCGGTATAAAAGACCATGCAGATGAGAAGAAGATTAAAGGGTTTGTC
>JALRDS010000071.1 GCA_023259925.1 Candidatus Saccharimonadia bacterium | reverse complement strand
GTCTGCGCGATCAACATCGCGCAGCGTCTGAATCTCGGGCCGGAGTGCAAGCGCAAGACGCTAGAGATGGTCAAGCGCCTGGCCAACAACGGAGAAATCATCATCGATGACGCGAACCTGCGCCTCACCACCGATGACGAGCGCATGGCCGCGAAGCAGGACGCCTACAAGCTGAACCGTCGCATGACACGCGCTCGAGCTCGTGCACGAGCCGTACGTAGCCTGACCAAGCAGCAGGCAACGGAGCCGCTGGTCATCACCTGAGTCGAGCTGGGTACCGTGGGGACAGATACTTGTTCCCACGGTACCCTATCTTCACTTGTTATATCGAACGAACCGACGCTTTGAATTCACTTAGCGTCATTTTTTTATCTGCCCGCCCAATTTTATGAGGTATTAATATATCGCGACCATCAGGTAGTTTCAGCTCACCATCAAGCTTCAAAAAACTGCGTTTTAATTCGTCTGTTATTTTCGCAACTAACGGCTTGCCATTACGGTACATTACTCCAAAGCCAAGTCCACTGACTTCAATAAAATCTGGAGATTTTTCGACAATTGTTGCCACTTCTGCTTCACTTGGTAACCAGCTACGCACCGTAGGAATGTATGGAGCAAGCGCCATATCAAGCATTTCAGGGTTCATAGGCTTTCGCTGGCGCGTTTTTTTCGTAAGCCCACTTACTGTCTCGATAATATCGCTCAGCTGATTATCATGGATGAGGGCAACTGTACCCGATAAATGACGCAACCTCTGACTCTCCTTTTTCATTGCAACCAACTCCCGCATATTCCGGCCCGGCTTGCGTCGTAGCATGCCAATAATTTCATACGCTAGCTGCGGCGACCATTCAGCCTGGTCATTGCGAAACTCTCCGGTTGGTACTGTTTGACGGAATAATCGCTCATGTCGAACATACGGCACACCATCCTTCCATACAAACCCACTATCGGCAGGATGCCATTCACACAACGTTGCCGCTACCTTACCAAGCTGCTGCGCGGTTGTAACGGTCACATCTTGAATAATATGCCGTTCGGGCAGGTCTCTACCTGGTGGCGATGATAGAGCGTATGGCGTGCCAACAACTAAATTTGGCTTACCTTTAATAACACTGCGATCACTTATTTCACGTGTAGTAATTGCCGTCTTACCTAAGCGTGCCGAAGTACGCTGAAAATCTGCACCTCTGCGCTCATATACAAAATCAATCATTCCCGCCACAATACACTCACGCAGCAAGCTTCGTTCATCTTCGGTCAGCGCAGTCGTTGGCGCATCAAACGGAATCCCCATGCGCTGGAGTAATTTATGATATGTCATACGCGCTTCATGAACTTTGCGTGGATTTAGGCCATGCTCCGCTAAATCACGGTTGTCGTCTATGTCCAGGACCGCTAAGTACATATCCAATTGTGCGAGCAAATCAGAGCTTGAATCGCCAGTTAATTTTCTCCATGCTGTCCGCGACTGCGCCGATGAGTAATCCGGTAAGCCGCCATTTTCAGCCGCCGCAATCATTGCTGCGACGAGTCGTTTTACCTCTAGTTTATAGTTTTGTTCTTCAGCATACGTAATCATACGCGCATAGCTTGGCCGCACTGGAAATTTATTCATCCTTCGCCCGCGCTCCGTAATACCGTACTCGTCATCGAGCGCACCAAGTATTCTAAGTGCATCTTTTGCCTGCTTGACCACTCGTCCATCTAAGGGATCGAAGAGCGGTAGTCTCGTAATATCCAGGCCAGCAGCCGATACAGATAGTACTGTTTTATCTACGTTGGTACGTAGGATTTCTGGTTTTGAATACTCCTCACGATTGATGAGCGGTGTGTATTCTACTTTATTATTCAGTCGCGTTAAAACGTACGTGCCTGGTTTAGTACGGCCGCAACGCCCAGCTCGCTGCTTACAACTAGCTTGCGATGTGACGCCCACCACCAAACTTTCTACACCCTCTTCGTCGATCTCCTTGCGACGCTCTAGTCCTGAGTCAACTACTGTATCAACATCTGGAATAGTAATACTGGTTTCTGCCACATTGGTAGCGAATACAATTTTTGGGTGCGGATACTCTATTTCAACTTGCCGTTGCTGCTGCGGAGTCATTTGGCCGTGCAAAGGTAATAGCTCATACGAGCCCTTGTCGCCTGAAAGTCGTTTCTGTACAGCAGCCATTGCCTGATCGATCTCAGCGAGGCCTGGCAAAAACACCAAAACGTTATCCCCACGTCGCGCATGAATAATTGCCTGCTCGACTACATCAGACTGTGGCTCCTCCGACTTCTCTATCCCGTGTGTTCGGCCAGGAATTTCAATAATTGGTGGTGTATATCCCGCCACACTAAAGTAGCGAGCCATACGTTCGGCGTTAATACCCGCTGTCGTAATCACGATTCGTGTTTTTGAACCTTCTAATAGCCCAAGCTTTGCCCAGGCAAGTAGTACATCAATATTAGTGTTCCGCTCGTGAACTTCATCTATTACGATGACCCTCGGCTCTTCGGCCTCTTTCGCCGACTTATCTGCACTGAATACGCCAAGTTCACGCACTAATTGCAAGCCGTCAGTCACAACCTGTAGGCGTGTATCTTCCGTCACTGTCCCGCGTTCGGCCGTCTGAAAGCCTACAAGGCCGTAAGAATCCGGACCCAATTTATCAGTCACCTCTTGGTTAATGCGCCGTGATACCATTTCAGCAGCTAACCTACGCGGTTGCGTAAGTGTTACGTCGTAGCCACGCTCTAGCAAATACTGTGGAATTTGGGTACTTTTGCCGCTACCCGTTTCAGCTAAACAAATCGTAATAGGGTTATCACGAATCGTTTCTAAGATTGTCATTTTATGCTCACCGATTGGCAAGTCATGGTTACCAAGGTCTTCAGACGTATATGGTTCGGGAACCGGTAAAGAATCATACTTAACTGGCTCAGCAAGCCCAAGCCTACGAGCCATCATTAACTGGAGTTCTGGTGATCGGTCGCCGCGACGAGGAATACCACTGGCTTCGAGTCGTCGCTGTTGGTTAAATGGTTTTCGTGCGCGTGCCATAATTAAATATAATGACCACCCTATTACTCCAATAGTAGCACCGCTGGTACGCACCTACGTGGCAATGGCAGTATTTTACAACGCTATTTTGCTTTGAAGTCTAAGCATACCGAATTGATACAGTAATGTTGCCCGTTCGGCGAGCTGTCATCGGGGAATAAATGCCCCAAATGGCCGCCGCAGTTACTACACAGCACTTCGGTACGATGCATGCCCAAGCTCGTATCATCTTCGAGAGTTACTGCGCCTCGTGCGGCCGCCTC
>JALRDS010000082.1 GCA_023259925.1 Candidatus Saccharimonadia bacterium | reverse complement strand
ATCAACTTTTTCACTCATGCCTTCACGCATACGTTCAAGTACGTCATTTACATCTTTAGCTGCTACTTTTACTTCTGCCTTGGTTGCGTTGAGCTTCTTATAGTCGCCGAGAGTTACTTTTGGCAAGATTTCAACTTCAGCCGTGAACTCCATTTCCTGACCAGGCACAAACTTCTTAAGTTCTACGGCAGGGCGGTCGAGCGCCTGAAGCTCTTCTTTTAAGAATGCTTCCGCAACGGCTTTACTGAGCGCATCATCCGCTGTTTGCTGAGCTAATTGATTCACATCGATATACTTAGCTGCAACACTAACAGGTACCTTACCTTTGCGAAAACCAGGAGCTTTCACATCTCTAGCAAGCTTCGTTAGTGCCACCTGTTCAGCGGCATCGAGTTCTTCTTTTCCGAGCGTAATAGTTACTATTACTTTTGTGGGGGATAGGTGTTTTGTTACGGTCTTCATCATACTGAAGACCTACTATAACAGATACAAACTACTCGAACAAATCGTTATCATCAACGGAGTAGTTATGGCGCTTATCTTTAACAAGCGTGACAAGTCGCTCAAACACAACTGACTCTTCTTCCCCTGTCTTAGTGTTTTTAACGTTAAATTTTTGTGACTTTACCTCGTTCTCACCAATAAATACGACGTAAGGGATTTGTTTTTTTACAGCCGTTTTTATCTGTTTATCAAGCTTTCGGCCAGTAAAGTCTAGCTCAACATTTACTTTTTCGCTGCGTAACTGCGATGCTAAATCATATGCCTTTGGAATCAATGACTCATCAAGCGTTGCCATATATAGCTCTGTTGTAGATGCGAACTCCGGTAGTAGGTTATGGCTCTCGAGGAATAATTCAATCGGTGACAAGCCGGGGGCCATACCGACAGCGCTAATTGGTTCAGCTCCGAACAGTCCGACAAGTCCGTCATACCGTCCGCCACCAAACATTGCTCGATTGTTATCTGGGTGCGAATCAAAGAATTCAAAAACAGTACCCGTATAGTAGTCAAATCCACGCATTAACGTAATATCAAACTGTACGTTTGTGACACCGCGCTGCTTTAGTATCTCAAATAGTGATGAAAGTTCTGCCACCGTCTCATGTTCAGATAGTTCGCTTGGCAGGCTCGAAATTTCTTTCGCTATAAGCAACTTCGCTATTTTACCCAGGCCTTCTTTCGCATTATCAACTCCGAAGATCTCAATAGCTTGGTCTCTAAAGTCTTCATTACTGATTTTATTTTTACGATCGAATAATTTCACCATCAGGGGAGCCTGGATGGGATCCAGCCCTAAATAGCCATGCATCATTGCATCGATGAGAGTTCGACTATTCACCTTGATGCTATACATATTTGGCGTTGCACCGAACGCTTTCATAGTTTCAAAGCCAAGCGTAATAATTTCTGCATCAGCCTGCACGCCAGCGGCACCGAACATATCAACATTCATTTGCCAAAACTCACGTTCACGGCCACGCTGTGGGCGTTCATACCGCATGAAATTAGCAATACTAAATAGTCTCGCTGGATACGCTAATTCCTGCCGTCTCGCCGCAACCATTCTACTTATACTTGGAGTCATTTCAGGGCGTATTGCCACCTGTCGTTCACCTCTGTCGGTAAAGAGATATGTCTGCTCACCTGCCAGTTCGTCACCGCTTTTTGCTGTGTATACCTCTAGGGGTTCCAGCATAGGCGCACCGTATTCTTCGTAGCCAAATTGCTTCGCAGTTCGTGCCCATATATTAAAAATATAGTTTTGAATCCGCTTTTCTTTCGGATAGTAGTCACGTGTTCCCTTATAAGGGCTAGTTGAGAGTGAGGTCATTTCTGTCATTTTCACATGATTCTATGAAAATTGCAAGCATGAGTCGTATAGCCAAATAGTCATGGTCGTCGTACTTGAGTGAAGGTCAAACGCACATTATCAACATACGCATCATCATTTGGCGACATCCTTCGTTCATCACCT
>JALRDS010000005.1 GCA_023259925.1 Candidatus Saccharimonadia bacterium | reverse complement strand
CAGATCTTTAAATTGAGGGGCGTAGCCGCAGCCGGTGGCCGTGTTTGCAACCACAACAACTTTCCCTTTCAGGCTCGAAGTATCGAGTGTGCTGCCATCATTCATTGTTAGTGTAAAGTCGTAAACAGATTGCTTAGTCATTAAATTGCCTTAAAAATGTTAGTTTCGCGCTCTCGAAGTGACGCACATCTTCGATACCATTTTTCATCATAACCAAACGGTCAATCCCAAGCCCCCACGCAAATCCGGTATATACCGTTGGGTCGATGCTGGCAGCTTTTAGTACTTCGGGATGTATCATGCCGCAGCCGAGCAGCTCAATCCAGCCTTCAAAACTACAAACTTTACAGCCCGCTTTTTCACAAAACGGACAACTGAGCGCCATTTCAAAACTCGGCTCGGTGAATGGAAAATAAAATGGATTCGTTCGCACTTCAACTGTCTTCTTGTAATATTCACTCAAAAATTCCTGAAGTGTCGCAATTAGCATACCAGCGTGCACACCTTTGTGAACGTACACACCTTCTACCTGATAAAACGTATGCTCGTGCCTGGCATCTAAATCCTCGTTACGAAATACCCTATCAGGCACTACGGCAGCAATCGGTTGCCCTTTTGCTAAGTTAGTAGCGTATTTCTTAAGCACCCGGTTTTGCATAGTGCTCGTGTGCGCAGGTGCAACAAATCGCTCGCCATTCTCATCTTCTTCAACTGTCATGAACGTATCGTAATCATCGCGAGCCGGGTGATCTTTTGGAAAGTTCAATGCATCAAACATATGGTACTGATCATCAATCTCTCGTGACTCTTCAATACTAAAGCCCATACGCTCGAAAATACCCGACAGTACCTCCACTTCTTTCATGAGCGGGTGCACGCTACCGTGTTCTGCAGGCAAAAAAGAAGGGAATGCCGTGTTAATATCCATCGGAGCTGTAACATCAATCGGCGTAAGTTGCTGTATGGGGGCTGCAGCCGAAGCCACTAATTCTTTTAGTTCGTTAGATAGCGCATTAATCTTTTGTCCAAATTCCGCACGCTCATGCGGCTCAAGCGCAGGGATTTGCTTGAATAAATCTTTAAGTTCGGGTGCCTTTAAAATATCGCTTTTTTTCTCAAGTGATTCAAATCGCGCTAATAAGTCTTTGCGCACAGCGGCAACAAGTTCATTCGGACCCATCTATTACCTAAGTATACCGTTAGATGGCTAGGGTAACAAGCCAGATGAGCACACCGACGAACACTACAACAATTAACGCCCATACCCACGCTAAGCTAGTAGTAACTTTAGTCTTTTCTAAGTAAGCAGAGTCACTAACCCCATCTGGTCTATCGCCAGCTGGCTGCTGCTTCTTCTTGGCCTTTTCGGCTAGCTCGGCAGCAATGCGTTTTTGTAGTTCACTTCTATCGTTATTCTGCTGTAAATAAAGTCCCATTGCTTCTACTATACACTGTAGCAATAGTCCAATAAAGCTATGCTATACTACGTTCATATTCTAGTTTAAAGGAGGGAATATACATGGCAACTAAGAAATCGGCCGCGTCGACCAAAAAGTCGGTCAAAAAACCGGCCCCATCCGCCAAAAAAACAACTACTAAAGTAACAAAGGTAAAAAGCGTATCAGCTGCAGTGCCAGCGAAGCAATCACTTCGAACACGAGCTACTCGCCTATCAGGATTTGGACGGAAGCCAGCTGTTTCGGCTGCAGTCGCTGAATTCCTAGGCACTTTCCTGCTTGCGGCAATCGTTATTGTCACATCAGGCCAACCGCTATTCATTATGTTCGGTCTTATTGCGATCGTTCTAGCAGTTGGAGTAGCTTCAGGTGCGTACGTTAACCCAGTACTTACCATGGGAGCGCTCGCTACACGTCGTCTGACTGTGAAGCGTGCCGCAGGCTTCATCGTGGCACAAATTCTTGGTGCAATGCTCGCCCTCGTGGTGTTCTCTGCATTCGTTGCAAATGCGCCAGCGGTAAGCCAAGAAGCTGCTTTATATGGCCAGTCAGCCCCAGAGCTATTCACAGCAAATCCAGTTACAGAAGGTAAAGAATGGATTGTCCTTGCTGCTGAATTAATTGGTAGTGTCATCTTTGCATTTGGTGCTGCAAGTGTAGTTCGCCACCGCTCTGCAATCGCAAAAGCATTTGTAATGGGTGGTTCATTCTACCTTGGGCTTATTGTTGCTGGTACAGCTGCCGGATACGTTAGCGGAAGCGCTATCTTGAACCCTGCTGTTGCTGTTTCTTTGCAGGTGTTCAACGAATGGGAACTATGGCCAGTTATGATTTACGCCCTTACTCCACTTGTTGGTGGTGTACTTGGATACGTATTGAGTGACATGATTCACCCAACCGACGAACTAGCTGCCTAGTTGCAGCGTCCACTAACAAAATCACTCGGTGTAAACAACCGAGTGATTTTTATTTATACCTTGTATGTTAATTATCGCTGCTTGGCTTATCAAGTAGAAGTGGCTCTACGCCGCTATCACTGCTTGCAATTTTCACAATATCTTTATCAACCTTGCCAAGTTCTTTATGGGCGTTATTGTAATGATTCACTGTCGTGCCTAAGCTTGCGCCAAGCTTTTGCATAAATGTTTCAAACTTCGCTATATGAGTGCCCAGTTTCCCAACGCGTATTTGAATATCTTTTGCCTGCTCTTCAATTTGTAAACTACGCAAGCCCTGTAATACGGTTTGTAGGTAAGCCATAAAGCTCGTTGGGCTCACAATAATCACATGCTTGTCGCGAAACGCATATTCAATTAAGTCTCTAGAGCTACCGCCCTGCCCAACATTGTTAATCAGTAAATCGTAGTATAGCGACTCAGAGGGAATGAACATAAAGGCAAAATCCATCGTATTCTCATGGGAGCGAATATACTTCGATGTCTCATCAATGCGCTGCTTTAAATCAGTTTTTACTTTTTGTAAATAGAGTTCGCGCTCTTTACCGCTCGCCTCTATCATGCGGTTGTAATTCTCTAAGCTAAATTTACTATCAATTGGCAGTATTTGTCCCTTTTCTAAAAATATAACTGCATCTACAATCTCGCCATCCTGAAACTTATACTGCATTTTAAATTGCCCTGGGGGCAATACGTTATCGAGCACCGATTCTAGGTAATATTCACCAAATACCCCACGCTGCTTAGGGTTACTCAGTACGTTTTGCAATGTTTTTAACTCGTCGGCAACGTCTACTACGCGTCGATTTGTCTCATCCAGCTTCGCCAGGCGCTGCGTTACATCGGCTACCAACTTAGCACTTTCGCTTAACTGTTTTTGTACGGACTGTTGAATGGTTGTATTGCTACGCTCCAGCCGATCCCCCATTGTCTGCTGCAATTGGTTCATCGACCGAGTTAACTCTGTTACGTCGCTCTTAATCAGCTCTACCGCGCCACCTTGTTTTAATTCTTTCATTCGCTGGTGCAGCATATATAGCGCTACCCCAAACCCAACAACAATCGCAATTAAAATAAAAATAATAATCGTTTCTTGGTTCATGCACTCATTATAGCAGTAGCATTGTAGCTATCAGCCCATTGCAAGGCGAGCTAGCGAAGCAACAATGAATACGCCAGCAATACTAAACACTAGGCTGGTTGGTTGTACTAGCCAAGAGAACAATGTATAAGCAGCGGCAAATAGTAGCGCAACATAAAGAATTGCCACGATGAGCGGCAGACTCGCCGTAACTGTAAAAATCCCCCATAAGGCAATCAATACACCCAGTATGGCCATGATTGGTCGATATACCCGCTCCCGTACGAGTAACGCCAGGCCGGCAAGCGAGCCCAGTATCATTGCTACACCACCCGCAATACTCGGTGCGTCTTCACAGTGCACGAGTGCGCTGTTTTCTTTACACAAAATAGGGTCGAATACAAATTGTTCAAGCGCAATATACAAAGCATACGTGAGAATTCCCACACCAAAGCCGTATAAGAAAACCGTTACTATCGAACGAACATTCATTGTGTTCCAGGCTGCATGCGGATGAACAGCTTCAACTACTTTCGCCACGTACTACTCCCGTTATAGCTAATAAACTATACTTTACCAGCTTTTTGTGGTTTTGACCATTGTTTGACTCTGGACGGATGACTTGATGGTTCGCGCATGTAGTACCATACTGCACCAATACAGGCGATAGCGACTGCTCCAATGACATCAAGTGGACTGTGTACTAAAGCAAGTATACGGCCTATACCCACTAGTAGCGTCAGTATCGCTAGTATAGCGACTACCAGTTTCCGCCTCGTCTCGAACCATACCGCCAAAGTGATTGCACTGCAAAATAGCACGTGATCGGATGGGAAGCCTGGGTTGTTTAAAAACGATGCGCCCGCTTGCTGGCCGAGCAGCTCAAAGGGCCGCTGCAACTCTGGTTGGTAGATGCTCCCAATTAATTTTGCAAACAAGTAGGCCGTGATGCCCGCCATAAGAATTCGACAATATGCTTTGTACTTTTTATTATTAGGGATTTTAAATACTAGCGCCCACGCGCCCAGCAGCACAACTGGTAATACCAGCCCATCCGCAACTAGTCGAATAAGTGTTTCGTACATACTCATTATTATACGCGCCTTGTAGTTTGCTACAATTACTATATGCCCGAACAATCAACCCCAACATCAAATGCAACATTAAATCGTTTACGAGCAGCCGTGCTTGGTGCCAACGATGGTATTGTATCAACAGCCAGTGTGCTTATGGGTGTGGCCGGAGCCAGTGCCGGCTCACGCGCTCTATTTACAGCCGGCATGGCAGCCCTTGTAGCCGGTGCCCTGTCTATGGCGGTTGGCGAGTACGTCTCAGTCAGCTCACAACGCGACGCCGAGAAGGTAAATTCTAAGCTAGCCGAAGAGCATGAAGATGGCGAATTCACCAATCCATGGCAGGCAGCAATCGCATCATTACTAGCATTCACGGCAGGCGGTCTTGTGCCATTTGTTGCTGTACTTGTTGCACCTGAAGACATACAAATCCTTGCTACCGTCATAGCAGTAGTTGTCGCCTTGGTATTTACTGGGTACTATAGCGCCTCAGTTGGCGGTGCTTCGCGCAAGCGCGCCATCGCTCGCGTCATGATTGGTGGCTTAATTGCTATGGCGGTCACCTACTTCATTGGCGCCGCATTTGGTGCATTTGTGTAATATGAAAGCCCCCGGTCGTACATAACCGGGGGGGGAGTTTCACATCACCTTCTTTCTCGCTGTTCGAAACACGACTCTGCTCGCAAGTAGAAAGTTGCTAGAGAAGCCAGCCGCTGAACTAATCAGCAGAGCAAACGCATAATGGAATCCTGCTGCCGTTAAGCCAGCAAAGCCTAGCTGCACCAATGCAAGCCCACCGAGCCTTGTAGCGAAGTGTCCCTTCGTCAAACTCCAGCTAAATGGGTTAGCCGGATAGGCCCATGCACACACCAATAAAAAGTTTAGGTATGTTGTCGCGAGCCACTGAACGAAATTCGCCGGAATCGGATGCCAGCCGGCAACCTCTACCAATACACTCAGCAGCGAAAAACTCAGCACCGCGGTTGCAGCTCCAACAATCACATACTTGCGATCGGGTGAACTCGTCACCCATTCAGCTGCCCTCCGTGCGGGCTGCACCACTCACTCACATCCTTCAGGTGTAGTTGGTAATGTGAACGGATATTTATTATATACTACATCGGGGCAATCTGGCCTTTATAATCAAAAGAAAGATTTTAACATGGATAATTCAGTCACTCTCGGCATCATCATCTCAATCGTAGACGCCGCTATTTTTATTCCACAAGCCGTAAAAGCTCACCAACTACGTAACGATCATGAAAAGCTACAAGGTATTTCAACCATCACACTCTGGTTTGTATTAGCTGCCTACATAGGCTGGTTTTTCTGGGACTTTATGACTGGCCGATGGGACGCCCACGCCTATATATATGTAGGAATCCCCGTCTCGGCGTATATTTTATTTGTAGTGTATCAGTCGCGATATAAAATGCAGCTTACATCAGCGTAGCAGTGTTCACCTTGAAAGAAGTTGCAAGTACTCCATACTCACGCTCATCAGTTTTATAATAGAACCTATAATCTACTAGGGATTAGTGGATACGTTTTAAGCTAAAGCAACGATTATTTAATATTTTGGTATTGCTCTGGATACCATGCTGGCGTAGATGATATAAGTAACTTCATGTTACCGTTGAAATAGTATTGCTCATTTGAATCTAGCCTAATCATGTCACCAGTTTCAAGATGTGTTTTATCATGAATCGTGGATACATCTCCACTGCCTTCAATAACAAAAACTAATTCTTTACATACTAGGTTTACAGCATAGCCGATCTCTGGATATCTGCCACTTAGCTCAATGACAGCACTATTAATATCTTTTTCATCTTTGAATTCATATTCATAAGCTACACAGTCTGGGCTATTTTGAAACTGGATACTGGAATCTGATTTTATATGGTTCATGAGTCCATAATAGCAAAAAGACTTTTTGGGCTAACTGTTTATATAAGGCTTATACCTGGCTGGGGCTAGTGGATATATTTCGAACTGATGAGGCTATATTTCAGGAAGAAATATTAGACAGTACGCCTATTTTTTCCTACTGTGAGTAACGGCCAAAGTATAAATACACAGCTTGTTGCAATAAGTGCGAGACATAGCATTAAAGCAGCAAAGCCACCCTTTGCCGGACATAGTGATATTCCGCTAGGATTAGGATCACATAACATTGACGTGAAGAATTCCGGCGTAAAGAAGAGCGCCAAGATTCCAAGGATAAAAGAAATCATTGCATAAATGATATAGGTTTTAGATGTTTGATGTTTGGTCATAGTGTTTCTAGTATACATAAAATAAAATGACGATTTCTCGTCATTTTAAGCTTAAGCGTCTTGGCTGGGGATGAGGGATTCGAACCCCCGATCACGGGACCAGAACCCGGTGCCTTACCACTTGGCCAATCCCCAGTATAATTTCTGGTTACAGCTTTAAATTCTACCGTAGTTTAGGCTTTTTCTCAAGAGGATTACTACGGTCGCGTGTATCTCCATATATTGTTGCTGCAATTAATGCACTTATAATAAAAGCCCACAAGGCGGCAATTATGCCACCACTTACATTAATTGTCGTAGAAAATAGTGCGCTGTTTTGTGCATGGGCATTCGTTAAGGTAATCATCAACCAAAATAAAGCTATCGCTATTGCCGCTGACGCACATGTTATCCGCATCAGCATGCTCAAGTACATACTCAGTAAATACGGCAGCGCAAGCAGCTCTACCGCTACAATGCCAGCAGCAAATACTTTTGTGGCAACCATGTCGTTGAACGGCAAAACAGCTCCTAACGTTACTGCAAAGTCTTCAAAGCTGAACAATTGAGCAAGTAGCATACTTGCAATCATTGCAGCAGCAATAGTTGATACGATCTTTCCGGTTGGTGTGCGCGGTGCGCCGTACGTAGCTTGAACACTCATCCTATTATTATAACCAGGTACTACCGTTTGTATACTGTTGTTATTTTCATTAATTCGCTTGCGCTTTTAGCATGCCATGGGTATAGTCATGGGTAGCGACTTTACAAAAACAAAAACTCCAATTAAAAATGTATCGTTCGCTCTACGACATCCACCACAACTTGAAAACACTCCGCCTATGGAGTGTTTTCTTTTGTGCATGCTAGACTGCTTTTTTACTGTTCTCAGCCCGCCACTTCGCTATGTTGCCATGATGGCCGCTCAACAACACTTCAGGCACCTTCATGCCGTTATACTCCTCAGGGCGTGTATACTGGGGGAACTCGAGTGTTTCGCCGTCTGTAAAACTTTCAATTTCAGCACTCAACTCACCACCCAACACACCTGGAATTAAACGTACAATGCTATCAACGATTGTCATAGCAGGCAATTCCCCGCCGGTTAGCACATAGTCGCCTACGCTCAGTTCTTGGTCAACTACGCGTAGTATGCGCTCGTCGTACCCTTCGTAGCGCCCACAAATAAATATATAGCCGTGTTTTGCAACTGCATATTCTTGAGCCAATGCCTGCTTCCAACGCATGCCACGTGGTGTCATAAGAAGCACCTTTGCACTAGGATCAAGTGATTTAGCGTGCTCAACGGCGGCAAACAGTGGCTCAGGTTTTAGTAGCATGCCGTCACCACCGCCATACGGCGTATCATCAACCTGTTTACGTGGCCCAATCCCGAAATCGCGCAAGTTTATCGTTGATAACTCAACAATGTTATCATCCTGCGCCTTCCACATCATTGAGCTTCCGAACACCCCAGTGAACATGTCGGGGAACAGTGTAATTACTTGTAATTTTCTCATTGTTACTAGAGTAGCAGCTATTGACTATAATGTCTATATATGCTATTATAAGAAGATGGTCATCTTTGACATTCTTGCTGCACATGCCGCAATAGATTCACTCCTCACCTGGGGGTCTGCCGAACTCGAACGACGCCGAAAGTAACTTTTATTGCAAAAATAAAAACGGCCCACAAATATGGGCTGTTCTTATCACATATAAGGCTCTCAAACCTTTAGGTTTGCTCGCATAGAGCTTTTTATAGTTCTCGCAGTTATCCAGAACTACTTATGATTATATATCGAGGTCATCGAGCTCGGCAAGCTCTTTTCGTGACTTTTTCGCGTAATCAGATTCATCGTTTTCCACAGCTTCATCTGTTGTTTCATCCACAGACTGGCTTATACTTTCATTTGATGTGATCGTATAGTTTTCACGATCATCGTCATTGTTCACGATCTTTAGGTTATAGCGAGCGTCATTCTTTGTGCCAAGCGCACGAAGTAATGTACGAAGGCTTTGAGCGGTCATGCCACGCTTACCAATTACGCGCCCCAAGTCTTCGGGATTCACTGTTAGAGTTAGAAGCACACCCTTCTCATCAATAATTCGCTCAATCACCACATCGTCGGGATGCCCCACGAGTGACTTAACGATATATTCTACAAACTGCTGGTCTATTGTTGACACACTGCCCTCCATGCCTTTTCTGGTCTCACTAATATCGTATTCTTATTGTAGCATGCTAAACAACTGAAAATTGCTAGTTACCACCTGCGCATAGTGTATTCCACGCACGCCAACTTGCCGCAGATCCTGAATATCGTGACATGCAGTATCGCGGCTTCTGACCAACTTCGTATTGACCTGCTGCGTACCCTCCATCATTCTGCCCAGCGTCACCCTCAACAGTCACACGCATACCGTATGTTTGAAAGTTATCAGCCGGACCACTGGTGTAGTAAAAGGTTTCCGACCCAGTCACAGCACTGGAGAACGACAGTAGCTCTACCGTAGCATAGGGGGCTAACATATCGCCTAAGATCTTAAGTCGATCACAGTGGCCCCAGTTTTCGGTTTGTGAGCCGCAGCTACTTTCTCCGCTACTAGCATCATTCACAACTGCACCCGGGTATTGACCATTATCGGCTTTGTACATCTCTAGCGCCTTTGCGATATCATTAATCTTTTGCACTTTTGCCGCGTCTCTCGCACGAACCTGTATGCCGTTATACGCTACTACGCTGATAGACGCCAAGATGGCAATGACCACTATAACAATCAAGAGCTCAACAATAGTGAAGCCACTTATGTTTTTCTTCATATAGCAATTGTAGCATAACAAAACCACCCCAATTTGGGGTGGTGAATTGAGTCTTGATGAATTTCAGCTTAGGCTGCAGCTTCTTCGGTAGCTGGCTCTTCAGCTGGAGCCTCTTCCTTTGGCTGATTTTTGCGTAGCTTTTCAGCGTTCCGAATCGCTTTTTGCTTATCAGTAGCAGCTTCTTTTACCCACTTAGGAAGTGTAACGCCAGCATCCTTCAAAAGCTTTACAACACGTGGGGTTGGCTGTGCACCGTTGTCGAGGTATTTTTGCGCAGCTTCAACTTGCACGTTAGCTTCTTTAGTGTGTGGGTTGTAGCTTCCAACGTAAGCAACCACACGGCCACTTGATGGGTGACGCTGTGACTCCTGTACAGCTAAGCGGTATACTGGGTAGCCTTTGCGGCCAATGCGTTGCAGGCGAATCGCGAGCATAAAAACAATTACTTCCTTACTAAATTATTAGAAAATTTATTATTACAGTCTTGGTTGATTGTACAGCTAATACTGCCAAAAGTCAAGAGGTAGCAGCTATGCTTGGCTACTGTTCGCCATATGCTTTTAACGCCGCTTTGGCAGCTTCTTGTTGCGCCACTTGCTTTGAGTGGCCTTCACCCTGGCCCTTTAGGTCACCGTTTACATACACACCCAGGGTAAAAAGTTTATCGTGGTCTGGACCCACTTCTTCAAGCACTTTATATTGCGGGGTTGCGCCATCGACTCGCTGAGATACTTCTTGCAAATGTGACTTTGGATCGCGCCAAGAGCCCTCTTTCAAAATGGTGTCGAGCTTTGCTGTAATGTGTTTATTAATAAACGCTTCTGCATCTTTGTAGCCGCGCTCCAGGTAAATAGCACCAATCACTGCTTCAAATGAATTAGCCAAGATTTGCTGGCGCGCTCGCTCACTACCCTGCTTTTCACCTTTACTCATACGAAGGAGCGATTCGTAGCCAAGTCGATCGCCAGCTTCACCGATACTCTCGGTGCGCACTAATGCCGCCCGCCAACTCGTAAGAATCCCTTCTTGCTCATCATAGTTCGTAAACAGATAGTCAGTTACAGCGAGCTCTAGCACTGCGTCCCCCAAGAACTCCAGTCGCTCATTGTGCTCACGCGCACTTTTTTTATGCTCATTCACATAGCTACGGTGCGTTAATGCCGTAATTAGTAGCTCTATGTTCTTAAACTCATACCCAAGTACTCGTTTCGCAAACTCTTGATATGGTGCTGTTGGCATGCCCGACATTTATAGTTTCTCCTGACGAATTCGCTTAGATGCAAGTAGCATTAACTTACCGATGTCTTCGTATTCGATTGCATCAAGCGCGTCGTGAAACGAAAACCACCGAATGTCGTTCATCCAATCCTCTTTTTGAATCGCATTGGTATCACCTTTGGCACGCACCAAGTAAATTTGCGTAGTCATAAGCACTAATTTATCGATCCGGCGGTAGCGAAAGTGAATTTTACCAAGCCAGCCTAGCATGTCTACCTCGTGCAGTCCTGCCTCTTCACCAATTTCGCGCCGAGCAGTTTGCTGCGCAGTTTCACCTTCTTCAATATGACCTTTTGGAATCGTCCAACGATCTTTCGCGTCTTGAATCAATAAAATCTCTAAGCCACCCTTTTGATTATGCCGAAACACAATCCCACCGGCAGTTGGTTCGCGAACAATCTCTTGAATGGAGGGCTTACGGCCCCGGTTAAAATACTTTTTGAATTTATCAGTTATTGGCTGTTGCATCCGGCTTATCCTCTGCCTCAACAAGCGTTCGATAGGCAGTACCGAGTACGCCATTTATGAACTTACTTGAATTATCAGAACCAAACGCTTTTGCTAGTTCAACTGCCTCGTTAATCACCACTTTTGGTGGAACAGTACCACCTTTATATAGTAGCTCGTAGAGTCCAATCCGTAGTACATTGCGGTCTATGCGGGCAATTTGATCGAGTGGCCACCCTGGTGCCATAGGCTGCAGTTTTGCATCCAATTCTTCTTGGTGGTTGAGCACGCCGTCTACAAGCTCCTGCACGAAGGTTTTATCTTCGATTGATTCCTTGTAGCGTTCAATGTTGCGTGACAGTACTTCATTTAGGTCTAGGTTTTCATCATTTGATTGACGACGAAACTCGTACTCATACAAAGATTGTAGAGCAACGATTCTTCCTAAATGTCGATTTGATGCCATTGTCGTTTAGTTCTTTCTGATATTTTAAGTGCATTAAATCGCCCTATAAAAGAGCGATTTAGATTATTTTTTCTTACCAGTTTCGCGTTTCGTAGTAGTCACTTTCACGGGTGATTTTGCATTCACTGCTCGTGCAAGTTTGAGACGCAGGTGGCTTCGTCGTAGACCGGTTTTACGCGGGCTCGACTGTTTCTTTGGCTGTGCCATGAAATGTTCTCCTTTTCAGGTTGCTATAAACTTACTCGATATTATAGCCGAAAATCACCATAACCTCAAGAGGCAAACGCCTATATAACGATGTTTAGTAAGCGGCCAGGTATAAATACTATCTTCTTTGGTGACGAGTCTTGAGTAAACTTCTGTACGTGTTCATGCGCCAGTGCGGCATCTGTCGCATCTTCTTCAGATACATCAGCTGGAAGCTCTATGGTTGCACGCAACTTGCCATTCACCTGCACGGCAAGTGTTATGGTAGCTGTTTTTGTCAAAGCTTCATCCCATGTTGGCCACGCAGCAGTGTCGAGGGGTTCTGTGTTTCCTAGCTGCTCCCACAATTCCGCAGTCATGTGCGGTGCGAACGGCGCAAGCAGCTGCACAAGGGTTTCAAGGTGCACCTGCCAACCATTCGTAAACCCATTCGTTTTATATTTATACAGTTCGTTCACATATTCCATTAAGCTAGCGATCGCCGTATTAAACCCAAGACTGCGGTAGTCACCGGTGACTTTTTTAATCGTTCGGTGACGAAGCGACTCTAGTTCAGCCGGTAATTGTTCATCAGTTTTGTCAGCATCAAAATATTCTTGCGTCAACGTCCAAGCACGATTTAAGAACCGATACACGCCACCGACACCTTGGCTACTCCAGGCTGAATCTAGCTCGATTGGCCCCATGAACAACACGTACGTACGCAGCGTATCGGCGCCGTAGCCTTGATCAATAATATCAAGAGGGTCAATCACGTTTCCAAGCGATTTGCTCATCTTACGGCCATCTTCGGCATTCACGTAGCCATGGTACACCAGTTTTTTCACAGGCTCTTTCTTATCTAGCAGCCCCATGTCGTTAAACACGTGGCTCCAGAATCGTACGTAGAGCAAATGCGCCACTGCGTGGTCGCCGCCAACGTAGTAGTCTACTGGCGACCAGTAGTTAGCAATATCCGGGCTCCAAGCCAGCTCGTGATTTTGTGGGTCTGTGTAGCGAAGCAAATACCAACTCGAACAAGCGTAGCCGTCCATCGTGTCAGTCTCACGTTTCGCCGTCCCGCCACATGTGGGGCAAGTGGTATTTACCCAGTCCTCAACGCTCGCAAGTGCCGAGCGGCCGTCACCCTTTGGTGCATAATCTTCAATTTCAGGCAATACTACCGGCAGCTGGTCTTCTGGCACCGGCACGGCACCGTGCTCATCACAGTGAATAATTGGAATTGGAGCACCCCAATAACGCTGACGGCTAATCAGCCAGTCGCGCATTTTGTAAGTCGTTTTAGCACTACCAACCGCGCGTTGCTCTAGCCACGCCACGATTTCTTCCCTCGCCTGCGCACTCGACATACCATCAAACTGATAACTGTTCTGTAGTACCCCTTCGCCGTGATAGCACACGCTGGTTTCATCCTGCGGCTTTTTAACAACTTCGATAATCGGTAAGTCAAATTTTTGCGCAAAAGCATAGTCGCGCTCATCGTGGGCTGGTACTGCCATTACCGCACCGGTGCCGTAGCCACCAAGCACATAATCAGCTACCCAAATTTGTACTTTTTCGCCGTTTGCAGGATTCACCGCGTAACTACCAGTGAATACACCGGTTTTATCTTTACCTTCTGCAGCTCGTTCAATTTCTGGCTTCTTTACTGATTCTTTTACATACGCTTCTACTGCGGCTGATGTTTCATCATTCGTTAGCTTAGTGACTAGTGGGTGCTCTGGTGCGAGCACTAAAAAGGTTGCGCCAAATAGCGTGTCGGGACGAGTTGAAAATACTGTAATTGAGTCGTCAATACCTTCAACAGTAAATTGAATTTCGGCGCCTTCAGACTTGCCTATCCAATTGGTTTGAGCAGTCTTTATTTTATCCGGCCAATCAAGCCCAGGAATTTCTTCAAGTAAGGCATCGGCGTAGTCGGTAATCTTAAAGAACCACTGCTTCATTGACTTCTTTTCAACTTCGTTGCCACAACGCCAGCACTTTCCACCTTCAACTTGCTCGTTGGCGAGTACTGTTTTATCTACAGGGCACCACCACTGCATGCTCTCTTTTTGGTAGGCTAAATCACGCTTGAATAGCTCCGTAAATACCCATTGCGTCCATTTGTAGTATTCCGGATCGCTGGTGTTAATTTCACGGGACCAATCAATCGACACGCCCATGCGCTTGAATTGCTTTTTGAAGTTAGCAATATTCTGGGCCGTCACTACCGCTGGTGCCGTACCTGTTTTAATTGCATAGTTTTCTGCCGGCAAGCCAAACGTGTCCCACCCCATTGGGTTGAGTACACTATAATCGTGCGCCCTATAAAATCGAGCTAACGTATCAACAATCGTGTAGCTAAACGCATGCCCAGAGTGCAATCCACTTCCGCTTGGGTATGGGAACATGCCAGACACATACATTTTTTGTTTAGAGGCATCGTGTAACGCCGTGTAGCGCTTTTCGTCGTGCCAAATTTTTTGCCACTTTGCATCAAGTTCGTTTGGGTTAAACCGTTTCATCATCCACCAGTATAGCATTAGGGGTGGAGCAAGCCTAGGTTACTGCACCTATTGAGTAGAGTCAGCGACCTCTGAAAAGAATTTCATCTTCGTTTGCATCCATGATGGCGACTGGCGAACTAAATGATGATCGTCGCTTGTACTGTGCAGCAATTCTTTTACAGCCTCTTCAGCGTATACATTTCCCTGCGACCCCTTCGCAAGCACAATGGCCTTTTCTTCAATCACACTGCGAATAAAGGCTCCAGCATCTATCGCACTTTTAAAGGACTTTACTTGGCAGCCTCGCTGCTTGGCGGCAGGTGCTAAGTGCTTTTCGGCTTCATCACCAATCGTCACTACCCACGCAAGTAAATTCGGGTCACATAAGGCACCAAGTTTTTCGTGTTCGCTTGCAGACATCTCACCAAGTTCATTCATGCTGCCGAGTAGTGCAATACGCTGCGGAGCTTGGAGCCGGTACAGGGTTTGTAGCGCTGCCTCGGCCGCAGCCGGGCTTGAATTATACGTGTCGTCTATAAGCATTGATTGTTTGATGCCACGTAGTACGTTCATGCGTCCAGGCACTGGCACAACATCTTCAACTGCAGCTGCAATATCACTTGGAGCCATACCCAGCTTAGCGGCAACTGCTACAGCACCAGCCACTGGCCGCAAGCTATGTTCGCCCAACACGCGTATATCAGCCGGGTAGTTTTCGGCATAGCCCGCCATCACCAGCCACGCCTGATAACCGTGATCAACACTAAAGTCCTTTACCTCAATCCTGTATTCGGCAGCGCCAGTTGTACCATACGTATCCACATTAGGATTTGTGAGTAAGTTAGCAAACTGCCCGTCAATATCATCGCGATTAATCAGCGCCAGTTTGCTATAGTTTGCTAACGCCAGTTCTTCTTCGGCAACCTTTTCTAGGCTGCCAAAAAACTCCATATGCTCCGGCGATACAGCGGTCACCACACCAATGTCTGGCTGCAGGTATGTACCAAAATGAGCAATCTCCCCAATGTGATCACTGCCTAGTTCTTGCACAATCACGTCAACATCCGCCGGGGCTTGAATTCGTTTTCTGGCAGCAATAAATACCCGAATCCACGCAAATACATTTCGCACATTATCTGGGTATTCAATCCCAAGTATCCCTAAGGGCGCACTCATATGAGTGTTGTGGTTGTTGTTCAGCATGCGCACGCGATATTTTTTTGCGAGCACAGTTGCAATGGCTATTTTTGTACTAGTTTTACCCACGCTCCCGGCCACGGCAACTAACTTAACCTCAGGGTGCTTTTTAAAGTACTGCTTTACGTACTTTTCAAGTTGTTTTTGAATGAATGTTTTATACATAGTGTCTATGTTAATCATACCTCGGTCTGGCTCTGTTTTAAAGTATGCTCAAATAGTATATTGAAAATCCGCCTCTCAATCTGTATAATCATTCAAGATGCGGGTTTAGCTCAGTTGTTAGAGTGAAAGCTGCCAGTGACAGCTTGCAAGGGAATCTTCCGGCAAAACTAATTTTGCTCCGCGAAGTTCCGGGGTCGCGAACCGTGACCAACTTGCCAGGCCAAGGAAGCAATCAACTACACATTAGCACCTCATCCGTACATTCAATCATCACGCGGGTTTAGCTCAGTTGTTAGAGCGCTTCCTTGCCATGGAAGAGGCCAGGAGTTAGAGTCTCCTAACCCGCACCACATAAAGTACAGCCGCGTTAGGCTGTTTTTTATATGATTGTATTGGCTAATTCTTCCTTGATTTGCTCTAAAGATTTTTTATAGTCTACGTAATCATTTAGGAGGTCGGCGTATTTTGGCAGCGAACCGAATAATTCTACAACCGGTTCGGGATGGAGCCACTCTGGGGTGCTTAAATAATACGAATGAATGCTGGAATACGGATACGCCATCCAGTCCTTGGGATTGAGATGAATATATCTACTGATATGCATTAGGTACTCATCAGATGATATTCGCGATGCTTTATACCGGCTTTCAAACAGCACACCAGAAAGCCCATACTTTTTATTGAAGTACATGCTGTAGCTAGTCATAATCCCGCGCATTGCTAAGTTAAATCCAAAATACACGACGTTAGTGGAGAAGATTGAGGCTGGTTTACGCACAAAACTACGACAAGAACTGTATGAGCGTGACCACATAACCCGAGACGAGCTGATTACACACATCTCTGTTATTTACAAAATTGCACACGACTACGAAGAAGATTTAGCTGTCAGTTAGTAGGAAAATAGCTAAACCAAGTAAGTCTGTTCAACTCTCGCGAGTAAAATATTTCAAATAAAAAACCAACCACATATGGTTAGTTTCTTATTTGGTGGCTCCTACTGGACTTGAACCAGTGACACAAGGCTCTTCAGGCCTCTGCTCTACCAACTGAGCTAAAGAGCCACATCTACCATGAGACAAAACCAAAGTTTTTTTCTCATCGCGCGGTGGGCCGGAATAAATCCGTCCAGACCGGCTGCTTTTTTCAATTAAACAGCCGAACTCGACTTATTGTAGCGTAACAGGGGCGAAATCTCAAGGATTACTTATTTAGAATATCTTTAAGATTAGTTAGTTCGGTAGGCAATACAACGAGCGTTTTTTGGCTAGGCTCAACCGAAATTTTTTCAAGCGTTTGTAATGTTCGAATATTAATACCGCCAGGGATCTTTGACAGCATTGCCGCCGCATCCGCCACAGCTTGCGCAGCCTGTTTTTCACCATCGGCTGAAATCACCACAGCACGCCGCTCTCGCTCAGCCTCGGCCTGCTTGGCCATAGCTCTCTTCATATCGTGTGGCAGTTCAATGTTCTGCACTTTTACGTTCTCAACGTCAATTCCCCATTTGTCAGTCTCTGAGTCAACGTTCATTTTTATTTGCTGCGAAACCTCGTCGCGCTTTGCCAGTAGGTCATCTAGATCAACGTTACCAGCAACATCTCGAAGAGCGGCCTGCGCAAATTGGCTAGTTGCGTACACATAGTTAGTTGTTTCAAGCACCGCCTTGGCTGGATCAACCACGCGCAGATACACCACAGCATCAACGTTTGCAGGCACGTTATCACGTGTCATAATTTCTTGCTTTGGTACATCGATTGGGGTTGAGCGAACATCAACACGAATCATGCGCTGCAAAATTGGAATAACAATGCGTAGCCCTGGCTGGCGTACTCCGCTAAACTTACCTAGTGTCAATACAACACCACGTTCGTACTGATTAACAATTTTGATTCCGCTCAGAATAAAAATTCCGACTGCGATAAGTAGAAATACTGTAAACTCCATGTAACCTCCCTCAGTTTGATTTAATTATAGCGCACTTCTTGAGCTAGCGTAATCAGCTTGTCGAGCAGTTCGCTATACGCTATTCCCTGTTGCATAAATAGTTTTGGATACATGCTTATATCTGTGAATCCAGGAATGCTATTTATTTCATTCAAGAATACTTCGTTGTCGTTTGTCACAAAAAAGTCTACGCGCGACATACCAGCACCTTCAACAGCATAGTACGCATCAAGTGCGTAGCGCTTAAGGCGGCTTACTACCTCGTCGCTAAGCTCGGCGGGAATAACTGCTTGCGAAGTGCTCTGTTCGCTATATTTTGCATCATACGAATAGAAGTCATCATTGGCAATAATTTCACCCGGCTGGCTTATACTCACCTCGTGGTTTCCGAGTACGGCTACTTCAATCTCTCGGCCACGTATTGTTTTTTCGATTAGCACCATTTCGGAGTTTTTAGCAGCCACCTGCAGTACATCACTCCATGATTTGTTCGACGTTACATGACTCACCCCAACTGATGAACCTGCGCTTGCCGGTTTTACAAATACATCAGTGCCTAATTCAGCTGAGATAGCCTCGTATGTCGGCTCAGTGTCAGTCACTATCCATGTTTTCCATGGCACTACGGGTATGCCGGCTCGTTCGAGCAGCCGCTTAGTCATATCCTTATCCATAGTAACTGCAGCCGATAGTATACTCGGGCCAACAAATGGCACACCTAGCAGCTGAGCGAGCCCCTGTACACTGCCATCCTCACCATTTTTACCATGCAACACAGGGAACAATACATCCACGTCAATCTTTTGATTATTTACCTGGGCTATAAATGCCTTACCGCCAAGCACTGGGAGTGCTTCGTTCTCAGTGTTTAACGTAACAGCGCCACCATCTTGCAAGAACCATCTGCCCTGACGTGAAATAAAACAGGTTGTTACTGTATATTTTGTCTCATCGAGTGCAGCAACAATGTTTCTCGCACTGGCGATTGATACATCATGCTCAGTTGACTGGCCGCCGTACGCTACGAGTAGATTGAGTTTAGTCATATAACTATCATACCAATTCAGGATACAATAAGGGAATGGAACAACGACGCGTGCCACTTGCCGAACAAATGAGACCAACCACGCTTAGTGAGGTAATTGGTCAATCACACTTGCTTGGCGATGCCGAAATTCTTCATAAAATTGTTGAGAATAAAGAGCCTGTAAGTCTTATTCTATGGGGGCCACCTGGAACCGGCAAAACAACCTTAGCCAGAATTATTGCCAATGAAGTAAATGCCGAATTCATTGAATTATCTGCAGTCACCAGTGGAAAGAAAGATGTAGAACGCGTTATTTCTCACGCTCGACAAAATTGGAATCTACAGCTACGCACAATTTTGTTTGTAGACGAAATTCATAGATTCAATAAAGCGCAGCAAGATGCCTTCTTGCCACACGTTGAATCTGGTCTAATAACACTCATCGGTGCCACTACCGAAAATCCAAGCTTTGAAGTAATTACCCCGCTACTCAGCCGTACTCGCGTATTGGTATTGCAGCCACTCTCCAAATCCGAGATTACCGCCATTATTAAGCGAGCTCTGAAAAATATTAACAAACTGAAACGTGTTACCCCTAAAGCGATAGATTACTTAGCAGAGCTTTCAGGTGGCGATGCACGAGTTGCACTGGGCAACTTAGAACTAGTGCTTAGTTTCGGCGAAAAAGTAACCCCCGAAACTGTAAAAGCAGCCGCACAGAAAAAAGTCCCTGGCTACGATAAAAAGGGTGACATGCACTACGATGTAGTTTCAGCATTTATAAAAAGTATGCGTGGCAGCGATGAGAGGGCAACGCTTTACTACCTAAGCCGCATGATTGATGCCGGTGAAGACCCGAAATTTATTGCACGCCGTATGGTGGTGTTTGCAAGTGAAGACATTGGGTTAGCTGGAAATGGAGCGCTCAGCTTGGCCGTAGCAACTTTTCAGGCAGTAGAACGCGTAGGTTTACCTGAGGCATCATACAATCTATATCACTGTGCCACTGCTCTAGCTCGCAGCGAGAAATCTCGTGAAATCACTGACATGATGCAGGCTGCCAAACAACTAGCAAGCCAATACCCAGATAGTCCAGTACCGCTGCATGTCCGTAACGCTCCAACTCAACTCATGAAAGATTTGGGCTACAATAAAGACTATAAATGGCAAGCAGATTTTATACCCGAACGGGGCTTCCTCCCCTCCGACATCGCAAAATAGTGTAAACCCTACAGATCGGGTAAAATATGCGTACACCGAACTATCCCCAGATTCGGGCCCCAAGTTACTACATCGCCAGAAGGACAGCTTGTCGCCTTTATCCAATACTGAACGCTATATTTTCCAGCACTAGCACCACTATTTGCGGCTTCAGTTGGAGTGGAAAAAACCGGTCCGGTGAAATGAGCGGGTGCGTTCGGATAATTCACATCGTTGTAAGTGATATGCGGGCGTTCGTATCGTCCAGTATTCGCAATAGTTTCGAGTTCAGTGTTAAATGAGTCGTACTCACCGCGAATAACTCGTACATCCGAGTCCCAACAGTCACCACGGCCATCATTATTCCAGTCCTTAAAGCCACGGCCTATACATACCGAATTTTGTCCAGCCGGAATGGCCGGATAGCGATCATATGCAGCCCTGTAGGCGCGTAACGCTTTTACTGCCTGCGAGCTAGCGCTCAATATGTTCGAATTCATGGCCCGTTCTTGAATTCCAGCATATGCAACAATCGAAATGGCTGCAAGAACAGCAATCACAACAATAACTATAAGCAGTTCAATAATAGTGAATCCAGCGCTGCTTTTTATTGTGTACGTCGCGTGCGCCATAGTCAGTTAACTCTCTTTCAAGAGTGCTGCCAGAACTCCATTTGTCCACCCGAACCCGTCTTGCAAAGGATATTCACCACCACCACCCAAGCCGCTGCCTGAACTTACATTATACTTTTCAACAAGTTTATGTTTTTCAGAGAATACTTTTAAATTAATAGTAATCCAGCGGTGCTTTATCTCGTTTGCAAGATCATGATGGCCGTAATTCCTGAGCCCTTCTATCGCTATCCACTGCAATGGCGCCCAGCCGTTCGGCGCGTCCCATTGCTGGCCATTGTCCGTTACTGTTGCCAATAGGCCGCCAGGCTTTAGAAAATCCTGCTTCAACCTATCCGCAACGCGGTCTGCTTGCTGCTTCGTGGCAATTCTAGCGTACAGCGGAAACACAGCAGCTAAACTAAGCACACCGGTTGATTGCCGATGATGGAAATTGTAGTCAACAAAGAAGCCCATCGATTCATCCCAGCAATAGGATTGAATTGCTTTAGCCCTGCGATCAGCCAGCGTCTGGAACTTTCTCGCAAGTAGTGGATTTTTTATTAATCGATACGCCTCGGCAATTGTAAGCTCGTGCTGATAGAGGAGACAATTTAAATCTACTGGGATGATGTCTGCCGTGTGAATGCTATTCAGATTTAAAGGATCTAAGAACCATCTTGAACTAAAATCCCATCCAGATTCTGCACCAGCTCGAAGATGTAAATACAGCCGATCAGCTTCTCTCTCGGGTGCCTCCATCGCCGTCTCGGTATCTTCCGAAAGTGATTCTGGCCGAGGAGTCATTTTATTATCGTAGTATCGATTAAGATGCATACCATTGGGTAGCTGCACCATTCGTGCATACGCATTATGCTCTGCCCTAGCTAGCTTTGCACTGCCCTTCATCCAAAAGCGATATTCTTTGAGTAAATACGGTAAGTACTCGGCATAGGTGCGTGTTCTGCCTTTGTGCGTAGCAAGTAGTCGTACCATGTGTGAAAAAAAAGGTGGCTGGGAACGACTTAGAAAATAGGTACGATTTGCTGTTGGTATAAAGCCAAACTTACGCAGCATGTATGCAAAATTCTTTACCATACCTTCAATCATCTGCCAGCGCCCATCAGCCGCTAAACCAAGCATAATGAAATAGCTGTCCCAGTAAAACTGTTCACTAAATCTACCCCCGGGAACAATATAGGAATGCGGCAGTGCGATCAACGACCCTCGGTTTAGCCGATTACGCCTCTCTAAAACATCCCATAGTAAATGAATATGCTCAGTTACTGTTCGGTGCGGATCGGTGACAAAGTTCTCTTTTTGCTTATGTGGTGCGAACTCATAAAAATGCCGGCTTACGAACTCACGTAAATCAAAGTTTGGGTCGCTACGTGCTAACTTATACTCTTGCTGGATTGTGCGCATGCGCGCGCGTGGCACTAAATCAACAAATGTCTTACCGTCGTCGTAAATTTTATTCTTCTGCACAGCCTCAAATAGTTCGCCCAGCGCCTCATCTGGACTACGTGACGTGCGAAGTAGCGACCCAGTTGTTGAAACCAGGGCTGTCTTCAGCTTTTCATCGCGCGGTATTTTAAACGGTATTTTTTTAGGCATAGCTATAGTTAGTATAACCGCTCATGCTTCGTCGAATCAATGCGATTGAAATGAGCATCACCTACTAATGATCGTCGGCGTGAACTTCGCTATCGTACTCGTGTTGCTCACTGTGGCTCTCTGAGCCATGAATCACATTATGTGCCAACGCGCTACTTACACCTACTATCACAACCCCTGCAATAAGAACGATAGTTTGGAGGGTGGCTGTTCTACGCTTCTTTTCGGCATGGATAGTTGGAATGATGTCGCTTGCCGCGATATAGATAAAGAATCCAGCAGTGACCGCCAATAATATTCCTTGATCAATCACCAATGCCTCACCCATAAGATAGATTAACGCTGCAGCAACTACCGTCACCACCGCGCTTACGACATTCACCAACACTACCCGGCGCTTCTTTATGCCTTTACTCAGTAACAGGCCGAAATCACCAATTTCTTGCGGTATTTCGTGTGCCGCAACCGCAAAAGTGGTGATAATACCAATAACAGGACTGACCACGAACGCTGCACCAATTGCGAGTCCATCAATAAAGTTATGCAGCACGTCGCCAATAATAATTAGCGTGGTTGTTTGTGACCGGCCACCATGGACCGATTCGTCATGGTGATGATGAAACCACCCCATGCTTCGCTCTAGCACAAAAAATCCCAAAAACCCGATTAACGCAGCCATGGTCATTTTACTTGGCTCGTCTATTTCGATTGCCTCAGGTAGCAAATCTAGAAAGGCTGCTGCCAAGAGTGCTCCTGCAGCAAATGGTACTGCTGCTTTTTGTAATGAGTTCGTGCCGTGCTTGCCATAAATTAAGTACAGTCCACCAACAAGCGATAGTAAACTACCTGCGGTAACTACCGCTAAAAGTACAAGAAATTCTTGCATATATTCTCCTTAGTTGTTTGTATCAAAAATGAATAGTCTAGTTTAGATGAGTAAGATATTTCAGAAAAAACGGTAAACTTACTGCCCTTAGTATATGATTACACGGTTGTCGATACAATAGGATTTATTGCTTGTTCGCGCGCTTGCGCTCATTTGCATCGAGGTAGCGTTTACGAAGCCGCAAGCTTTTGGGTGTCACCTCAAGCAACTCATCATCTTCAATGAAATCAATACACTGCTCTAAGCTAAACTCAGTGAATGGAGTTAGCTGAACTACGCCATCACTTGAACTTGAGCGCATATTTGTAAGATGCTTCGCCTTACACACATTTATTTCCATATCTTCTTGTCGACGATTTAAGCCAATAATCATACCTGCGTACACTTCTGTAGCCGGGCCAACATATAGTTCACCGCGGCTTTCAGCAGCCTGCAAAGCGTATGGCGTAGTTATACCAGCCTCAAAGGCAATGAGTGCGCCATTACGAGACTGCGGTAACTTACCGCGGAGTGGTTGGTAGCCATGTGGTAGGCTGTTCATAATAACCGTACCTTTCGTCGCGGTAAGCAGGATGTTACGCAACCCAATCAACGCACGAGTAGGTAGAATATAGTCCATGCGCACCACGCCGCTACTCGAGGTTTCTTGCCCGCGCATTTCAGCTCGGCGAGTGCCTAGTTCTTGACTAACTGCGCCCACAAATTCTGAGCCTACTTCAATATACAGTTCTTCAACTGGTTCTTTTGTTATGCCATCCTCTTCGATAGTAACAACCTGTGGCCGGCCAACTTCAAATTCAAAACCTTCACGTCGCAAGGTTTCGATTAGTACGCTCAAGTGCAGTTCACCGCGCCCAGAAACAGTGAAGCCTATGCCGTCTTCTTTAACGCGTAAACTCACATTCGTTTCAAGCTCTTTACGTAAACGATCACCGATTTGGCGAGAGGTGTTAAACTCACCTTCTTTGCCCTTTAACGGGCTAGTGTTAGGCCCCAAATACATACTAATGGTTGGCGCTTCAATATCGATAGTTGGAAGTGCCTCTGGAGTATCCTTATCAGCTATAGTTTCGCCAATGTGCGCATCAGCTACACCCACAAGTGCCACAATGTCACCCGCTCCCGCTTCGGTGATCTCTTCTTTGTTTAATCCACGGTAGCCGAATATCTTTTCGATTTTACTTGAGGTAATTGTTCCGTCGCGCTTAATAAGCGCTACCGGTCCTCGAGTTGCCGTACCACGTGACACACGACCAATTGCGTATTTCCCCAAGAAAGAATCGTACGTAAGACTTGTAACCAATAGTTGCAGCGGGCCAGATTGATCTACAGTTGGGGCTGGAATATCATTAATAATTGCATCAAAAATCGGCGTTAAATCTGCGTGTTCACTCGGATTATCTGGCACAGATTTCCATGCTTTTGCCTCGCGACCGATTGCGTAGTATACGGGGTACTGCAGCTGACTGTCGTCGGTTGCAAGTTCTAAAAACAAGTCCGCGAGCTCATCTTCCACTTCATTAATTCGGCGCGCCGGCTTATCTATCTTGTTAATCACCACTACTGGCTTCAGGCCTAGTTCAAGTGCTTTTGTAAGCACAAACTTCGTTTGCGGCATTGGGCCTTCTTGCGCATCAACAACCAATAGAACACCGTCAGCCATATTAAGTGTTCGTTCTACTTCACCGCTAAAATCAGCGTGCCCTGGCGTATCGATAATATTGATTTTGTAATCACCGTAAAAAATTGAAGTTTGCTTAGCGGTAATCGTAATACCACGTTCGTGTTCCTGGTCACCTGAATCCATAATGAGCTCTTGGCTCATCTCGGCTTGGTTGTCACGGAACGTGTTGCTTTGCTTTAATAGTCCGTCAACCATGGTTGTTTTTCCATGGTCAACGTGTGCAATAATAGCAATATTTCGAATGAATGTAGGGTTAGTCAAAATAAATACCTCCCTAGCTGGAGGCTCCTTTGATTTATATTATACCATAGTTATTTCAAAAATATTACGCTAATGCTAAAGTATAGGCATGGAACCTACAACTAAACCGTCAAATAATCGTGCAAAAATAATAATTATTTCAGCCGGTATTGTACTGGCAAGTGCCGGAATAACCATCTACGGTCTTTCGGCGTACAATAACGGGCTTTGGCCGTTTCCGGTGAAGAAAGACTCCAGTAAAGGCCTGGATAATACTAAAACAGTTGTCGAGGGCAAGCTCGATCGTAAACCACTTGTACGCGAATACACGCAAGGCGACGTGTTAAACGTTCGTCCGAACATACCCTCGACTACCCAAGGCGATTGCTTACTAACACTCAAGAATAATGAAAATAAGTACGAATATCGCAACAGCACCGTTGGAACAGATGGTATTCTCGGATGCCTTGAGTTTAATATTGGTCTTGGAGACGTAGAACCAGGTTCATACGACATGACTATAGAGTTTGAAAGTGACAGTGAATCTTCAATAATCCGTGAGAAAGTAATCGTAAAGTAAACGTAGCAAACATACCTAGCAATTAAAAGATGCGCTCACTGAAGCGCATCTTTTACATATATGCCAGACTACGGATTCGTAGTTGGAGAGATTGAAGATCCCGATGGAGTTAAGTACCCCTCAGAAGAACAATTGTTCAAATGATCACAATACCTATAGCGACAGTTTGCATTGTATAGGGTAATACGATAACGCGTATTAGAAGCAAGACTATTTAGAGTATACGGCGAGTCGCCAGGATTTAGACTGTCACCAATCGCCATATCCTGAGAAGGGTTCTGGTCACGATCATCCCACCTAACATAACGTCCCTGGGTATACGATGTTTGACCGGTTTGCGAAAAGGTGAATCTAATACCGTTTCTGAATGTTGTCTGAAGAGCCGTACCAGGACTGTTAGGTGCACCCGGCCAACTGTACGTTCCACTATCAGATGATCCATGACCAGACACAGTAATGGTAGGTGAGCTGCCTGTGCATTTAGAATAATTAAATTGACATGAGGTACTCTGGCCTACTCCAGTACAGCCACTAGGAGAGGGCCCAGTCGAACTTAATGAGTACGAGAAATTCGCAGGCCGCGACCCGGTGTATGACCAACTGACATTTGCATTCGCGTATGCAGTTACACCACCAGAGTTCAGACTGATTGTACCGTGCGTTGTTTCATTCACAGTGCTCGTTTGAGAAGCAGAGCCACACCCATTTGATGCAACAATGTAGTAGCTGTATGTCGTGTTTGGAGACAGTCCTGTTCGAGAAGAGCTACTGTTTGGAGAGACATTTCCTACTGGTGAATTATTTTGATATAGGGTATATGTCATAGGTGCAGAGCCTGAGGCAGAACCCCACGTAACTGATATAGATGTAGAGGACTGCGCGGATGGGTTAAGCCCAGTTGTGACGCCAGGTGGCGTACAGTTAGATCCCGTTGTTGCGTTCGCTGTATTACTATAGCCACTGTCACACCCAGATGGGTTACCACGTGTAATTACCCTGAAGTAATATGTTTGACTACTCGACAAGCCAGTTACAGTCATTGACGTACCAGTGGTTGATCCGGCGCTCCCAGTTGGTGTTGAGTTTGTCCCGTAGTACACACTATAGCTAGATGCGCCAGACACCCCACCCCAAGAAACAGTAATCGAACTGGTTGTTGGACTACCGGCACTAATGCTTGGTGCGGACGGTGGCGTACAAACAGTGTTAGTGGTAGCACTTGCGGTATTACTATAGCCTGTTTGATTTAACCCACCGCAGTTTTCTGCGTATACCCTAAAGTAGTAGGTTGTTCCGCTCGATAGTCCAGTGACATTCATTGACGTACTGGTGGTTGAGCCCGCATAACTAGTCGTAGAAGATGTAGTGCCGTAATGCACATAGTAGGTTTTCGGGGCGTCACCTGAAACAGCACTCCAAGATACCGAGATTGAGTTAGCTGTAGCTGAACCTGCAGAGATAGTCGGAGCCGATGAAACTCCTACACAAGCAGGTGGCTGGGTAGTAGCACTTGCCGAACCGGCAGTACTTGTGCCGTACGTATTACTGGCTGTAACCGTAAAGGTATAGCTTGTGTTAGCCGCTAGGCCCGTAACGGTACACGGAGACGATGAACAACTAGATGCTGAACCGGCACCGGATACCGAGTAGCTCGTTGCGCCAGAAGATGAAAATGTTAGTTGTATAGTACTTGAACTTGTTGCACTCGCACTCACCGTTGGGGTATTTGGAGCAGATCCTATATTCATTGACTGAATACTACTTTGTACTTCTGCGCTTGGTACGCCGCTCTCTACACAGCGTGCATTTGCCTGGAAGTACACTACCGTATCCGATCCAGGGTTGTAATCTTTAATGCGTGACGTACCCCATGAAATTGTAGACCACGCAGGCAGGCCACCAGATGTAGGAGCATTGCGGATCTTATATTCCGGAGTACCGGTTGCACACGTTACCGCTGTTGACGTAATGCGTACCTGTGACGCGCTGAGTGAGGCTGCGCTTACAGTAGGGGTATTTGGAGCCGCTGGCGGTGGCGTACTTGGTGTTACTACGCCATTTGCGCTTTTAATTACAACGATAGACCCGTCGGTCTCGTTATTGTACTGAATTTCGTATGCATCACAGTAGCCGTTTGCATCTGTTTGGCACTGATTATTAGCTGCCGCGTTACTAGTTGCCCCTAGATAAGCCATTTGAGTAGGGCTGGGATTGGACGCCACGATAGATGCGTTTGATGTATTAGAAGCAAGTGGGAATATGAGTGAATTTGGGTTTGCGAGAGATAGTTTATTCTTTAGCGTACTCGTGTTCTGCCCCACCAGTGCAGCGACCGAAGGATACCCGTTATTCTTTTCGTAGTACTTTTCGAGTGAGCTCGCAACAATAGAAGACTTTGCGCCACGTTCAGAGTCGCGAGCTTGGCGCAACACTTGTGTAGATACTACCGTTGCAATAGACGACACAATACCAATAACTGCTATGACTATTAGTAGCTCCACTAACGTAAAGGCGCGCAAGCGTTTTTTGCCTTTAGATAGTTGTATGAAAATATTTTTCATTTTTACCCCTTATAACCCCATTAAAATTACCATAAGTATATCATTATCAATATGTATGGTAAACAGATTTTAGACATAATGATTGTGTTTTTTTATTCGACTTATTATAGTGTGATATATGATGGGTAAAAATAATCTAAGTGCGTTGAAATCGAACATGAAAAATATGTCAAAAAAGAATATGTTACTAGTTGTAGGTTTATTAGTACTATTTGTATTTTCCGGCTACCTAGCAGTGGCAAACGTTGCTCGTTTGTGGCCGTTTGAGCTAAAGAACGAAAAAGGTTCTTCGCTCACCTCTCCAAAGCAATTAGAAGCACCAAAACCCAAGAGAAACATCACTCTCGTTACCCCAAGCATTCAGCAGCTTAATGGAGTTGATACTCTCGTAGTAAAAGCTAAAGTGGACACTACCGAACAAGGTGACTGTACGCTAAACTTAACAAACGATAAAACTTCATTAGTACTAGAAAATAGCACCAAAGGAATAGACTCACGTACAGGCTGCCTTGACTGGAACATCAACGCTGACCAAGTGCCAAACGGTAGATACGACTTAAAGATTGAATTTATTTCTGAGTCTAAGACTGTATCGATTCTTGAAGAGTCAATTACAATAAAATAACTCAAGTCTAGCTTGAGTATATGGTGGAGCATATCGGATTCGAACCGATGACCTCTTCCATGCCATGGAAGCGCGCTAGCCAACTGCGCCAATGCCCCTAGTTGTGCTTTAATTACCTGACTAGTTTACCTAAGTAACTCTCTATACGCAAACATCACTTGCCTGTTTAGTAGCAAGTGATGTTTTGAACTGCTACGCGCCCACCCGGGGCACGCGGTGTTGATGTTAGTAAGTGTTTGTTTAACAGCGACGGGTACCCCCGTAGCGTACCAGTTCATTACTAGTATGTACTCTTTTTTAATAAAACACAAGCACCATGATACAATCGTCATGCAATGACACGAAAAAAACTATACGAAATTGTGGGCTGGACAGGAACTATGCTTGTTATAGCCTCTTACATGTTTTTAAGCCTCGGCTACATTAGCGGTAGCAGCTACACCTACCATTTACTGGTGTTATTTGGCTCAATTGGAGTGGCTATTGTTTCATTTATCAAGCAAGCCTACCAGCCATTAGCAATCAACGCCTTCTTTATTGTAATTGCGATTGTTGCTTTAGCTCGAATTACCTATTTCCACTAAAGTTAAAATATGCTTAAATAATAGCGTTCAGAGGCGTTGTGACATGATTCACCAATTGTTGTTACCTCGAAGGTCGATCTGAGTAATTATTGGTAATCAAATAGAGGAAATCTATGGCACAACAAAACTTGTTTGTCGGTAGCCTAGCATACGCTACAACCGACGATAGTCTAAAAGCTCACTTCGAGCAAATTGGTGCAGTAGCAAGCGCACGCGTTATCACCGACCGTGAATCAGGCCGTTCAAAAGGCTTTGGTTTCGTAGAAATGGAAAGCGATGACGATAACCAAAAAGCTGTTGATCAGCTAAATGGCAAAGAACTTGATGGTCGTACTATCAACGTGAGTCTTGCTCGCCCTAAGGAAGACCGCCCACGTTCAAACGACGGTGGCTCATTCCGCCAACGTAGCTGGTAATACATTGCACGTTAATAAAATAGCTCCCTTACTACAGGGAGCTATTTTACTATGGTCAGCCATATTATTTGACCAAAGGCGACTGTAGCCAATCTTGACCCAAACCAAGCCATGCATTGAGTAGGCCATAGCCATTAACAAGCCATATCGTAATCACCACAACGATAGTAGTAAGCGTAAATGTGACCGCTTTAACCGACCAGTGCTGTCGAGCCACCCAAGCATTCCAGTCATCATATTTCGCCCTTCCATACACCAGTGCACGTTTTGCCCAAGCGAACTCACGCGACAGTATTGCTAACCCCGCAAATACAATC
>JALRDS010000014.1 GCA_023259925.1 Candidatus Saccharimonadia bacterium | reverse complement strand
GGCGGCATCGGTTCCGCCATCGCCATCGCTCTGGCAAAGCAGGGCGCGCGGCTCGCGCTGAGCGGCTCGAACGGGGCCAAGCTGCGCGCCTTCCGCGAGCAGCTCAATGACGAGATCGGCGGCGACCATGTCGAGGTGACCTGCGACCTCAGCAACACCACCCAGGTCGAGGAATTGATCCCGGCGACGATCGACACCTTCGGCAAGCTCGACATCCTCGTCAACAACGCCGGTGTTACCCGCGACAATCTCGCCATGCGCATAAATTCGTTGTAAGTAAGCTCGATAACCTACGTAATGTAAAGCAGCACATTGTACTATGGCTCGTACTCGTTGGTGCGCTCATAGGTGCTGTTGCAGTGCAAATGCATTGGAATCAAGAAGCTTATCGAACTGTAGCTTGGAAATCGGGTGGAACATATGCCGAGGCAAGTATTGGGCCGATTAATACGTTGAATCCATTATATGCAGTAACTCAAGCTGAGCAATCGGCAGGCAAGCTGCTATTCTCTTCGCTGTATAGGTATGATGATACTGGTACATTGGGTGATGACTTGGCTGTATCTATGGATATGAGCGACGACGGTAAAGAATACGTTGTTCGAATTCGCGATGACGCTCGTTGGAGTGACAATACAAAACTAACCGCAAATGATATTGCATTCACTGTATCGTTAATGCAGTCGCCTGAAGTGCGTTCGATAATGCAGGGTAACTGGGTGAATGTTACGGCAGAGGCCCTCGACGAGCGTACAATAAAGTTTACCTTACCGGCGGCATACGCCTCGTTCCCTCATGCGTTAACATTTGCCGTGCTGCCAGAGCATGTACTTGCAGATACGGCACCAGGAGCTATTCGTCAGAGTACATTTAGCATTTCGCCAACAGGCAGTGGCCCATTTGAACTAAAACTACTACAGGCTTCAGTTGATGGGGAACATAAAATTGCTAACATGGCTGCATCGCCAAGATATTACGGCGGAGCCCCCCGCCTGTCACGGTTTGAGCTCCATGCCTACAATTCAGCTGATGATATGGCGACCGCCTTGCAGACTGGCGAAGTAACAGCCGCTGCTGGAACTAATATTAAGCCCAACGAGCTACCAAGCACTTTTAAAGCCGAGCAGTATCCTCTCAATAGCGGTGTGTATGCGTTGTTGAATACCCAAAGTAGTATCTTAAAAGACAAGGCTATTCGGCGAGCGTTACAAGTGGGGACTGACACCGTAGAGGTGCGCAAGGCGATAGGGTACGAAGTGCCATCACTTCATTTACCGTTCGTTAATGGCCAATTGAGCGGAAAAAACATACCTGCAGATATTGAGTATGACAGCAAAAAAGCTGTAGACTTACTTAATAAAGCGGGATGGAAGCTACCAAAAGATAGCCAGGTACGTCAGAAGGGTGATCAGCCATTAGAGCTAACTGTAGTAACGGCAAATGATCCGACATATGAAAAGGTTATGGAGCGGTTAGCGGGGCAGTGGCGAAAGCTAGGCATAAAAATAAATACTGATACGCGTGACTCTACTTCGCAAGATTTTGTCCAAACGGTGTTACAGCAGCGCAGTTACGACGTACTTCTGTATAAGCTGGTTATAGGTGTTGACCCTGACGTATACGCGTATTGGCATTCAACGCAAGCTACAACAGGTGGGTTTAACTTCTCTAATTACAGTAACAGTGTGAGCGACGACGCACTCTCCAGCGCTCGGGTAAACTCTGATCCTGCGTTACGCAACGAAAAATACAAAGCTTTCGCGCGTCAGTGGGTGAGCGATGTGCCGGCAATTGGACTATATCAGTCCGTACTCCAGTACGTTCACCGTCCAAGTGTTCATCCTGACATACCAGGGCGTGGTGTGCCATCAGAAATTGATCGCTATGCAAACGTATTGTACTGGTCGGCTCAGCAAGAATCTGTTTACAAAACACCTTAAAATAGGGTATAATTCAAATCTATGCGGCGGTGGCGGAATTGGTAGACGCGCTAGCTTGAGGGGCTAGTGATCATTGCGATCGTGGAGGTTCAAGTCCTCTTCGCCGCACCAAAATAACAAAGTGCCTCCGAAGGCTCTTTTTATTTGGTATACTAGTTCGAGTGGCGCGTTGGCCGAGAAGTTAGGCACTGGTCTGCAAAACCAGGTAGACGGGAGCGTTACCCGTACGTGCCTCCATGTGTACCTTACAAATTATATGCGCGGGTGGTGGAATTGGTAGACACGAGGGACTTAAAATCCCTTGGCTTTACGGCTGTGCGGGTTCAAGTCCCGCCCCGCGCACCAACTAAATTAGCTTAGATAATTTTGTATCTCGCAATGCATCTAAGCTATTTTATATTTCATGTAATTTATTTCTGTAGGTAATGTAGCGATTTGCTATACTATATCTATGATTACTCTTGTGCTTTTTATTCACTTGTTCTTAGCGGTAATGTACAGCTCATTAATCCTTGCCATGACCATACTTGCGATTATGCAAAAAAAGCTGCAGCATGTTACTGTATACGCGCTTGGTAGTTTTGGTGCTACGGTTATTAGCGGCATCGCACTTGTGCTGGTATCACCAAAATCTATGGCCCAGTTCTGTACCTCGACCTTAATTGCCAGTGTGTTTGGTGTGATTGCATGGCGCGTATATCGCCATCGTGTTCTTACTTTTCAGCGTACCGACAGTACGATATACTAGTATTAACTAGTATATAAGGAGGGTAGTAATGGAATTATTGTGGCTTTGGATCTTGATTGGATTTCTGGTCGTTGTTGGCTTGTTCGTGTGGGCAACCTACAACGGGTTAGTAAAGCTTAATGTTCGCGTACAGGAGGCGTGGAGTGACATCACTGTACAGCTAAAGCGTCGTGCTGATCTGATCCCGAATCTTGTTGAAGCGGTAAAGGGATATGCGAGTCACGAAAAGCAGGTGTTTCAGGATGTGACTGAGGCCCGTGCCAACGTAGTAAATGCTACACAGAAAGGACCTAAAGAAACTGCTGTTGCCGAAAACCAGTTTGAGCAAGCTTTGAAGAGCTTGTTTGCGGTATCAGAGGCGTATCCGCAACTACGGGCAAGTGAAAATTTCCAACAATTACAGAGTGAATTGGTTGACACCGAAGACAAGATTCAAGCTGCCCGCCGATTCTATAACGGCGGTGTGCGTGACTTGAATACTAAGATTCAACAGTTCCCAGCTAATATTGTTGCGAGTATGTTCAAATTTACGAACAAAGAATTCTTTGAAGTAGATGACATGGCAAGTGTTGAAAAGCCTGTTGAAGTAAAGTTTTAACCTAAAAGGGCTAGTACGTGTATAAAGCGATTGCTGCAAATAAGCGAAATACTATCTTAATTATTGCAATGTTCATTGCGTTGATTGCAGGGCTTGGCTATGCGTTTTCGGTAGTGTATGGAAGCACTGGTATATTTTGGGGAACACTAGTTGGTGCAACAGTGTACACTTTTATACAATATTTTGCTGCAGCAAAATTAGCCTTAACTATGAATGGTGCAAAAGAGATACAAAAACGTGACAATCCGCGGCTGTACAGGATGGTAGAAAATCTCGCAATTACGAATGGTATGCCCATGCCTAAGGTGTACGTTGTGGATGACCCGGCTCCAAATGCCTTTGCGACTGGTCGTGACCCAAGCCATGCTCACGTTGCGGCAACCACCGGCATACTCGACTTAATGGATGATCGTGAGCTAGAGGCAGTAATGGCGCACGAAATGGGGCATGTCCAAAATTATGACATCCGTGTAATGATGATCGTATTTGGATTAGTGAGCGCAATTGGTTTAATTGCAGACATATTCCTTCGTATGATGTGGTTTGGTGGAGACAACGATAATCCACCTCATCCTGTATTTTTACTATTAGGTATTCTTGCAGCTATTTTGGCACCGGTTATTGCTATCTTGGTACAGGCGGCGGTATCGCGACAACGTGAGTACTTGGCAGATGCGACTGGGGCAATGACAACTCGTGATCCAGAAGCACTTGCATCTGCACTCCTGAAACTTGGCGGTACTTCTACTGCAACCAGAAGACAAAACAGTAGTACCGCACACTTGTTTTTTGCGAACCCACTCCGCGGGAAAAGTTTGGCAAAGTTATTCAGCACTCACCCGCCAATCGAAGAAAGGGTTGCTCGACTACGTTCGATCGGTGGCTCGTTCTAAGAGAGTACTGAGTTACATGAGAGCAAATAAAAAAACGCTAACTGGCCGCATACGCACACTAGTTACGGGTAAATTAACGTACTATCGAAAGTCAATATCAGACTACCTGATGCGTCGTCCACATAGAAGCTTTCAGCGGACTCGTCGCCGTGATTACATTCGGTCGCTTGCTCTGCCTGGCTATATATCGTTTAGTGCATACGTAGTTAAAATACTGTACGCACACAAAAAGCTGTTCCTAGGGCTCGCGCTGTTTTATGCGGCCTTGGGTGGCCTTCTTGTTGGGGTTGCGTCGCAGGAAACGTATAGCCAATTGACTGAGTTGCTTGATGAAACTGGCGCAAACTTGTTTAGCGGTGGCTGGGGCGCGATTGGGCAGGCGACAACCTTATTTATTGCAACGGCATCTGGTGGGATTACCCCGTCGTTAACTGAGGCCCAACAGATATACTCCGGCATGATTTTACTACTAACATGGTTGGCTACCGTATGGGCACTGCGTGCGATTTTGGCAGGTGGCAGTACACCATCGCTGCGTGCTGTGTTGTATAACAGTGGTTCACCAATCATCGGCACCGGTTTGGTTATGCTTGCAGCAGTATTTCAGTTGCTCCCAGTTGCGTTAGCAGTAGTGATAGTAAATGCTGCAATTGCAACTGGTATGTTCGATTCACCAACGATGTCTATGCTTATTTCGCTTGTAGCTGGTGGACTGTCGCTTCTGTCTATCTACTGGATTACAAGTACTATTATGGCGCTGGTCGTGGTTACACTGCCTGGAATGTACCCATGGCAGGCAATTCGTACAGCTGGCGATCTCGTGATTGGTCGCCGACTTCGAATCCTTCTTCGGCTACTCTGGATGATGCTTGTGAGCGCGGGTGTTATAACGTTGATAGTTCTTCCAATTATAATGCTGGATCGTACGCTCACGGGTATCTGGAGTTGGTTCGAGTTTATTCCATTGGTGCCATTTACCGTGATGGCGGTAAGCTCGCTAATTGTGGTATGGTCTGCGAGTTACGTATACTTGCTATACAGAAAGGTTGTTGAAGACGATGCAAGCCCAGCCTAGTAAGCGAATAGAGCAACTGCGCGAACTCATTCATGAGTACCGCTATCAGTACCACGTACATAACGAATCGATTATGAGTGAAGCGGCTGCTGACAGTTTAAAGCACGAGCTCAGTCAACTTGAAGAGCAATACCCTGAACTAGTCACTCCAGATAGCCCAACACAGCGAGTTGCCGGTGTGGCGCTTGATAAATTCGAAAAGGTTGCACATAAAACCCCCATGATTAGCTTGAACGATGTGTTTGATGAAGTAGAGGTGGCAGCTTGGGTGTCGCGTATGGATAAATTGATCCCTGGCAGTAAACATGAGTTTATTTGCGACATTAAAATGGATGGCCTGGCGTGCGCGCTTGTATACGAAGATGGCGTGCTTGTGCAGGCGGTCACGCGCGGCGATAGCAAGGTAGGCGAAGATGTAACGGCTAATGTACGCACAATAGAAAATGTTCCATTAAAACTTCGTAATAATCAAAAGTACGCGCATTTGCTGCGTGGACGCACCGAAATTCGCGGAGAGATTGTAATGTACAAGGCCGACTTTGATACGCTCAACAAATCTCGCGAAAAGCAGGGCTTGCCGTTATTTAAAAACCCGCGCAACTTAGCGGCCGGTACAATACGGCAACTTGACCCTAGATTGGTGGCTGAGCGACCACTTAATTTTATTGGCTACGATATACTGCGTGATGACGCCACGGAGGTGCCATCAAACGCGGTTGGCTATGCAATGATGAGTGAGATAGGTATTTCGACTAGTGGCAAGACGCAGGTTGTTTCATCGGTTTCACAGGCGATGCAGTACATTAACGAACTGGATAGTGCCCGCCAGGATTTTCCATTCAACACAGACGGCCTGGTAATTAAAGTTAATAACCGTGATGATTTTGCCAAGCTTGGTATAGTAGGAAAAAGTCCGCGTGGCGCGGTTGCGTATAAGTATGCAGCCGAGGAAGCAACTACGGTAGTAAAAGACATTGTCATATCGATTGGTCGTACCGGTGCGGCTACACCGGTTGCGGTATTTAACCCCGTGACTGTTGCCGGTACTACCGTGCAGCATGCTAGCTTGCACAATGCAGATGAAATCGAACGCCTTGATATACGCCGTGGTGACACAGTAATTATTTTTAAAGCAGGCGATATTATCCCACAAGTACAAAAAGTACTTACTGAACTTCGACCGTCAAACACGCAGCCAATTAACTACCTAGATGAACTTTCACGACAATATCCCGAGCTTGAATTTGTGCGCCCGGCAGGCGAAGCGGTGTACCGTGTAAAAGGCGCCACGGGGCCTGTGCTACTAAAACGTTCCTTGCAGCACTTTGCGTCAAAAGCGGCGCTCGATATTGATACATTAGGCGAAAAAAATGTAGAAGCGTTGGTAGATTCAGGGCTTGTGCATGATTTTGCTGATATATATACATTAGAAAAAGAGCAGCTTTTAGAACTTGATAGATTTGCTGATATTTCTGCGCAGAAGCTTATTGCGGCTATTGCCGCCAAAAAGAATCCAGCACTCGAACGCTTTATATTTGGGCTTGGTATTCGCCATGTCGGGAGTCAAACTGCTATCGACTTAGCAAGTCAGTTTGAGTCAATCGATAGGCTAGCGAGCGCCTCACTCGAAGAACTTCGAGCCGTAGGCGGTATTGGGGAAGTAGTAGCAGAAAGCATTGTGGCCTGGTTTGCCGACGAGGATAACACTCAGTTGTTAAAAAAGTTTACCCAAGTGGGAGTGAGGCCATATTTTGCAAAAAAAACAGGGAAGCTGTTGGGCGTGAGTTTTGTTATTACTGGTACGCTTGAATCAATGAGTCGTGACGAAGCGGCCGATATGATCCGTGCTCTGGGTGGCCAGTTTCAGTCAGCAGTAACGAAAGATACGACTTATCTTGTTGCGGGCGGAAAAGTTGGTGCAAATAAACTTAAAAAAGCCAGCGACCTAGGTATCCAGATTATTGATGAGAATGAGCTATTGGCGCTATTAAAATCATGATTACTCATACTACATAAACGGAGTCACGGTATATGCCTATCTTTCAGTACGCAAAACTAGTCCGGGATAATATAAAAAAATGGCACGAAGAAGCCGGACACACAGTTATCGCAACACAACTAAGAGGTGACGATCTAAAGACTGCATTAATGCACAAGCTCCAGGAAGAGTGTGATGAGGTGATGGCCACGACGGACCGGACTGAGCTGATTGAAGAGCTTGCAGATGTTCGGCAGGTTATTCAAGATTTATGTAACGTAGCCGCTATTAGTGGGTCAGAAATCGATGCTATTCGTATGAAAAAACTAGCTCGTAAAGGCGGATTTAGTAAAGAAGTGTACATCGAGCAGGTCACTATACCGAATGAGGAAGACATGTGGGCAAACTACTGCCGTAAAGACCCGATTAAGTATCCTGAACTTTCTTTAGAGGTTCAAAATAACAGTGCACTACCAACGATAACAAACGGCGTATATAAACATTCTAAGAGCAATCGCCTATACCAGGTGATTGCGACCGCGCTCCATACAGAAACAAACGATACGATGGTGATATATAAACCACTCTACAAAAGCGAGCACTCGTTATTTGCCAGACCCTACGATCAATTCGTAGAGACGATCACTCTACACGGGGAGCGGGTGCCGCGATTCGAATATATCCCTTAGTGTTTGGGGATGTTGTCACGTTCATACAGCCAGTCAATCAGCTGTTCATAGTAGGGTGAAATAATTTCAGACACATGCATCGATCGTTTACTCTCACGTTCCATAGATAGGCCAATTTCTCGCGCTTCCCAGGCTCTTTTCGGGTCGGGTGTTAATTCAAACATGAAGATAGGCAGCATTTTATCAACTGCTTTTACAAACCTTGCCTCTTCATTCGACTTGTCCATGTATTCTTGGGCGCTAGTGGTAATTTCAGTAAAGTCTGGCCAGTCATGTTGAAGTTGCGTAAGTGCGGCTCGTTCTCGAGTGTCTTTCGTTTTTAACGCCTCTTTATCGAATGTATACGTATCGCCGGCATGTATTTCTACAATATCGTGAGCAAGTGCATATTGAAGAATTTTCCCAAGGTTGAGAGAGGGTGCGATTTTAGAATGTAAATACCAACAGGTGATTGCAAGGCCAAAGCTATGATCAACATCCGTTTCTTTTCTGGGAATATCACCAAATTGCGGCACACGTTCGATTTTGGCAAAATCTATAATGAGTTGCTGTAGTTCGGCTAAGCGGTCCATAGACGGATAATTCATAGAACTAGTATACTAAAGAAAAATGTTGTCGTAATTCGTAGTTCGCAGTAACATAAGAAAAAGTATTGGGGATATACATGAACGAACTCCAGAAGCAGCGTAGGGTACAGAAGTTTGCGGTTGGCCTAGCGGGCGGCGTAGTGTTGCTTGTTGGCATTATAGCCATACCATACCCTGGGCCAGGCTGGTTGATTGTATTTGCGGGGTTAGCAATACTGTCGCGTGAGTTTGCTTGGGCAAAACGCGCACTGGTGTATGGAAGGGCAAAATATGATGACTGGAACGGATGGGTTGCTCGACAGCACTGGTCGGTTAAAGCGGTCACATTTACGTTTACTACTATCGTTGTGGTGCTTACGATATGGCTTGTTAATGGCTATGGCCTACTCAATG
>JALRDS010000057.1 GCA_023259925.1 Candidatus Saccharimonadia bacterium | reverse complement strand
TCCCTCGGCGGCGGTTGAATCGAACGAAACGAAACTACGCGGCCGAGGCGCTATCAATAATCACGAGAATGAGTTGCTTCTGGATTGATTGATAACTCTTGGTCATAGTAGTTCCTAGCTACCAGCCTACTCCTCTAGCCGTTAACTGTCAAACTACATACTATCAGGTGCATGAATACCAAGAATAAGCAATCCTGCGCGGAGTGTATCGGCATATAATGCCACCAATCCAAGCCGGTGCTGCTCGTGGTCGCTACCGAGCACTTTATTGGCCTCGTAGTAGCGATTAAACTCTTGTGCAAGTTCGAACAAATACGTACAAATACCATGCGGTTCAAGAGTTTTAGTTGCCTGTGTAACCACTTCAGAATATTCACCAAGTTTGCGCACTAATAATCTATCTTCTGGTCGTACTTCAGCTGGCATGACAACTGTTTGTTCAGCCTTCTCGAGAATTCGGCGAGCCCGAGCGTGAGCATACTGCAAGTAGCTGCCAGTATTGCCTGTTAAACTCACCGCCTCGTTCACATCAAATACTACGTCACTACCAATCTTCACCTTCAAAAATTGATAGCGTAAGGCTCCAGCCACTATCTTGTCGTCGGCTGTGCCACCGCGTGAGGTAATCGCTTTACTAAATTCCGTGAATAACCAGTCGATTGTTATTACATCGCCGGTACGTGAACTCATCTTTCCCGTACTGAGCTTCACGAGACCAGTTGGATAATTAACCAATTTGTCCTTTAACTCAGGGAGTGCTAGCTCGGCTGCTGCAATCACACCCTTAAAATAAGCTGCTTGCTCACTGCCGGTTACCACAATACATTCGTCCATTTGTGGATAGTCGGTAGCCTTTAGTTGAATTAACCCCAAGTCACGTGCCGCATATAGCCCTCGCCCGTTGCTCGCCACAAAGGCGTTATCAAATGATCCATGTTCACTGCCTTTAAATAACAATGCTCCGTCGGATTCCTGAAACACGTTCGGTACATTATCTTGTACGGTTTTCACTCCAATTGGATCGGCTTCACTCTCTAGGTAGCGACGTTCGGTTGGAATATTGCCTAAGCGTGCCACCGTGCTATCTATTTGTGCAAAACTCCAATCAAATACCGTGTCGTACACCGCTTTATACAGTGGATCTTCACGCTTAAATGACTGCTTCGCTAGTGCGTCAATTTCTAACTGGGCTGCATCGTCTTCTTTAGCCGCCTTAGCACCCTCGGCGTACATCTTACCCATAAAGGCATTGCGCTCTTCTAGAGGGATCTCATTTAGCTTATTCGTGTCACCATCAATGTAGCGGAGTAACGCCCACATACTTTTACCCACGTGAGCACCTACGTCACCATGATAGCTGACACGCTTCACTGTAGCTCCACTAATGGCCACTAAGTTCGCCATTGTATCGGCCAAGGTTGCGTTGTAGGCATGACCAATATGCATTGGCTTAAACGGATTTGGGTTGTTTGTTTCAATTACTACTACCTCGCCTGCACGTACAGGGGTAGGTTCGCGTCTGGTATGCGCAAGTAAGTCAGTCGGTTTTAAGCGAATATTTATAAAGCCTGGGCCTGCAATCTCTACAGCCTCATAGTTGCCTGTTTCACTCAATTCTTCGGCAATCCGTTCAGCAATCTTACGCGGATTATCACCAACCTGCTTAGCCAACTGCATAGCAATATTAGTTGCGTAGTCACCGAATTCCGGCTCTGGCCTCGTTAACACAACCTCTGTGTCAACGTTGAACACTTTTTTTATGGCAGATTCAATAGCATGTTTCATTAGAGTCATTGTAACAGAGGTAAGTTAGCAGTGCTATTTTGCATTATTGTTCACGCGCACGAAGTCGGTAGTTGATACCGGACTACTACCGTGAATCGTATGTAGCAGTACTCGAAGAACACTAGTGTCATCACTGTTCGTTACTGATGTTGAGTGTGTATTTTGCATAAATAATTATTTTGTAGGTATATATTACTATATTATCATACTTACGCTTTATTGTCAATGTCTAAGGGGTGGTATACTAAATACATGAGAAAAGCCACAAGCGGTTTCACTATCGTTGAACTGTTGATTGTGATTGTCGTGATTGCTATCTTAGCCTCGATAAGTGTCGTTGCATATAACGGAATACAGCAACGCGCAAATAATACTAGATCAACAGCGGCTGCAAAACAATTAATTGGACTGATAAAAGCTTACACGGCCACCTACGGCACCTTCCCCGACACCAGCGCGGCAGTATGTGGAACGATTGATAATGCATGTACTAACAACTCAAATACGGTAAATACAGCAAATAACTCGACCCTTATAAATGAGCTTCGTAAAGTGGGTAATCCACCAGACAGCTCTCCAATAGCTGCTGACGGGGCTTATGGTATACAGTACATATATAATGCATCAACCACTTTCAATAGCCAGCCTGCACCATTACGGATTGAATACTACTTACAGGGTAATGCTCAAAAATGTGGACTAGAGAATATAACAACCACTACTACTGGTGGCGCAACAGCGAACTCAGGCTACTCACAAACTACAGGTAATAAAACCACGTGCTGGGTAATGTTTTATCAGGTAAACCCTTAGTTATGACAACGTATTTACATCACGGTCATACCTCAAATAGCCCCAAATCCGCCTTTAC
>JALRDS010000090.1 GCA_023259925.1 Candidatus Saccharimonadia bacterium | reverse complement strand
GAAACTATTGAACAGCTGCAGCATGAATGGTACCACCCGTATACATCGCTTCGCAGTCTAGATATGCAGCAACTACTGTCGCACACCCTAGAGTCATATAAGCTAAGCGTAACGCATCTTACCTCGTTTCTCGATGTAACGCGTGGTGGCCCGCAGTATTTTCTGCTCAATAATCTGCTTCGATTTCCAAAAAGTAAACACCCAAGCGCCGAATATGGATCGGCGATTCATGACACATTACAGCGTGCACATAGCCACCTGACAGTCGCTGGGGTGAAGAAACCAATTGAAGATATACTTCAGGATTTCGAACATATTCTCACCAGCTACCACCTCTCGGAACGCGACCACGCAGCCTACCTTGAACGAGGGACGGCCAGTCTGTCATCGTTCCTGCAGCAACACTACGGATCGTTTACTGAACGACAAAAAGTTGAACTTAGTTTTGCCAACCAACAAAGTAGAGTGGCAGATGTTCATTTAACAGGCGCTCTCGACTTAGTAGACCTGGATACAGATGAGCGCACCATGGTAGTAACCGACTATAAAACCGGTGGATCATCCAGTAGCTGGCAAGGTAAAACCGATCATGAAAAGCTAAAATTACATAAGTACCGGCAACAACTGCTGTTTTACAAGCTGCTAGTAGAACACTCGCGTGACTACGGAACATATACCGTACATGAAGGAATCCTGCAGTTTGTTGAGCCTGATGTTGGCGGACACACCCATACACTTCGATTGCAGCTCGATGATCAGGAACTAGAGCGCCTCACCGCGCTTCTGCGCGCCGTATGGCACTGTATTATGACATGTACATTCCCGGATACCACTGCCTATCCCACTACCTTTAAGGGTGTTCTTGCCTTCGAAGACGACTTGATAGAACAATACGGGTAATCAGAGCTATTGACTTTTTGGCAGTAATACTGTTAAATATTATTGTCAGTTGAGCGAGTAGCTGTAAGCTTAGGTACTAAACCACGTAGGTTTATAGCTACATCGCTCCTGCACATTTACATGACAGGAGTGAAGCCATACTTTCCGTTCACGCGGAAAGCTGGTATCGGGTGCACGCTGACGGTCAGCATGCGCGCGGTACTGCATAGGTAGCGCCCCCATCGCTGCCTAGTCTCTACGATCGCTGCAGTGCTGCTGCGGTCTGGACAACTGCAGGGGAAGACAGTGCTCGCCTGCGATCGAAGAGACACCCGTCGGCACGATTTTTGTGCCGGCACGCCCCTGGCGGAGTGGAATGTTCATCCATTCCGTCAGGGGACCAAGCTTCGGCTGGCCGGGTCTTCCGGAAGCTGTACAACGACGACACCTTTAGGGAGGTGATTAGTATGGCCGAAGGAAAAAAGGACTGCTCCGGCTGCTGCGAACGGTGCCACGGGAAATCTTCGCGACTCCGCGGTGGCACCGGAACGTGCTACGGCGGCTGCAGCGGCACTGGGCACATGCCCCGGTGCGAAGCTCGGAAGTCGCACTGATCTACCAGCGGGGGCGAGCTACCGTGCTCGCCCCCGCTAGAGCCGGCACACCTTCACTCCTGTCCGTCTCACAGACAGTATAATCCAGATTGTACCTTCTGTGAGGCGTTTTATTTTTACCTTAAATTATGGTATTATTAAATTTCTAAGATACGCTAACAAACAAGGATGATGCTATGACAATTGAAGCCTACGCACCAACAAACTCCATCGAATCCGAGCGACCAGCTCGCACAATAACTGCGATTGAACTTGGCTCACGCGCAGTACCACCCGTACTTGAGTGGGGGCCGCAAAAACATACTAGTTCAAACCAAGAGTTCGACGAGAGTATAGAAGATATCCAGTTCACCGATTAGTGTATATGAATAGTTTTTGGCACGACCTCCCACGTCCGTTTTTTATTCTTGCCCCCATGGAGGCGGTAACCGATGTAGTGTTTCGGCATGTAGTCGACAAAGCTGCCGCTCCAGACGTCTATTTTACTGAATTTACGAATGCTACCGGCTGGGCGCATGCAGGCGATAAAGCCATTGGTATGCGACTCGTAAAGACAGACGATGAACATCCAATTGTGGCACAGCTTTGGGGCGCGGTACCCGAAGATATGGCGAAACTATCTGCGCACTGCAAAATACTTGGGTTTGATGGCATAGATATTAACATGGGCTGCCCCGATCCGTCGGCCGTAAAAGCTGGCGGTGGCAGTGGCATGATTCGCACCCCCGAACTGGCCGCCGAGATGATTGCTGCTGCTAAAACAAGTGGACTACCTGTTAGTGTTAAAACGCGTCTTGGCTACAGCAGGGTAGATGAATGGCACGATTGGCTTAGCCACCTATTACAGCAAGATGTTGAAAACCTCACCATCCATTTACGTACCAAAAAAGAAATGAGCAAAGTTGCGGCGCATTTCGAACTGATTGATGACATTAAAAAACTACGTGATGAAATCGCACCCAACACACTACTAACTATTAATGGCGACATTCGTGACCGAGCGCACGGCTTGGAACTGGTACAGCAACACGGTGTCGACGGAGTGATGATTGGCCGAGGCATATTCGCAAACCCATTCGCATTTGAACATGAACAACGGCTTCATAGTAGGGAAGAGCTACTTGGTTTACTACAGCTGCAACTTGATCTGCACGACCAATGGAATTGTCCCGAGCGACCACGTAAATACGACCCCCTAAAGCGGTTCTTTAAAATATATGTTCGTGATTTTGAAGGCGCCGCCGAACTACGCGATAAATTAATGCACACCAAAACAACCAACGAAGTTCGCGAACTCATAACATAACCTACAATCTACAGCTGGCCGGTGGGTTAAGTATGGCTAGTTATCGGCTATGCCACCTGCAAGAATACTGGTGTCTCATCACTCGGTAAACGACTAGCCACTGCCATATGCTTAGCAACATCGGCAATTAACGCCTGTAAGTATCCCTCGCGGTCACGCTGTCCGGCCATAGCTTCAGCAAACGCTTTGCTCGCTTTTAGGTTCCAGGTGAAGCCGTTATCATCGAGCGGCATCGTTAAGTCTCCAACAATAATAGTAAGCTTCGGCTCTTTATGGCCATGAAACTTCTCATCGTTATGATCAACTTCTAGATCTTCTACATTTTCTGGATACGATCGCTTCACGCGATCAACATACGATTGACCGTTCCAGCCCTTAGATTCGAGTAAAGCTGCAGTTTTAGCCCCGTTTTCCTTGACGCGATTAAATAACGCATCGTATGCAATGTCACCAATTTCTTGCTTAATACTATCAACCCCTAAGTACTCGGCGACTTCAGGAATAGCGAGGATCGCTTTCGCGGCATCGATAACAGCCGGCTTTTCATGAATAGCCATATTATCAGCTATTTCACCGTTTGCACCACCACACCCACCGAGGTGCGCTGAGCGATATCCAACCAAGTCATCAATTTCATCGGTGATATCATCAAGTGAACTCTCAAGGTCGATTACCTGAGCGATTGATGCATCAGCGTTAAACGCTGCTCCTGTATTCGAAGCTGAGCCACCGACTCGTCTCAAACGGACTTTCGCATCCGAACCATCAGCGTTACCTTTACAATAGCGGCCATCAATACATGCCGTCTCGCCTCCATCGTTCGGCGCTACCAGTCGGTCGTTGTCACGCTCAGCGATTTCTTGCAGCTCCTCATTACTAGCCCGGTTTAAAGAAGATGGGATCCCCTCTGGATTACCAAGCCCCAAATCTTTTAATCGACCAATAACAACTGCTTTACGCTCTATAGTTTTCTCCATCTCGACTGAACCTCTCGGTGATTCGTACATATCTACACTACACTTATACTGCTTAGTTACTTTCCTTGAATGATTGTACGCCGCTTGAGGTTTTTGTAAACACGCCATATGTAATGCACTACATACTAAAACAGCACTATATATGCTATAGTGCTGTTTATGACAGAGCCTGGAGAAAATTCACCTCTGCCTCGCGTCAACGACGAGGATCTTGGTAGAGTAACGCTGGATGAAATAATTGACCCAACTCACTTCAATCGTTTCCATCACCTGCAAACAACAAACCCCAAGCTAGCAAGAGAAATAGTACGCAACGCCTATATCGGTGCATACCTAGCGTCCCAGTCTACCGAAAAAAGCGCTCCAGCAATCGTAGAATTACAAAAGCTGATTATCGACCAGGTTACGTATGCAACAACTGCAATCGAGGAAGCACTGCGCCGTCAACGTACAATTAACGGCGGTGCTTGCGACGAAGACCAGCTACATTCAAGCGAACCTGGTGACGATCTACCAGCTGAGTAGCTTTTTCGAGTTCAATCGCCGTCTTGGCATTCTTTTGGAGGTCAAGTGCTTTAGCAAGGGCGGCCTTACTCTCGGCTTCTACAATATCGTCGCCATGGTCGGCTTCATCTACTAGCACACGAACCCGTGAACCGGTAATTTCGATAACGCCGCCGCTTACAGCGAAATACTCTATCTTTTCATCACTATCACTTTTGTTGTGACGAACGGAAATCGTTCCGGGTATAGCAACACTTACCAGCGGTTCATGACCAGCGAATACGCTAATCGGCCCTGCTGCAGTGGGCAACATTACCTCATAGACCTCTTGGTCTACTTTGATTCCCGCTAGTGTAACTAATTCTAACTTCACCGGAGACTAATCTTTCTTTTCGCTTAGCGGGCCAGGGGCCATGTAGAACCAGCTCTCAGGCTTGTCGTCATATTTACCGGCCAAGATATCTTGAGCATCCTTAATGGTATCCTCGAGCTTACAGTACACACCCTTGTTACCAGTAAACTGTTCAGCCACGTGAAATGGCTGTGCGAAGAATCGCTGCAAGCGGCGAGCTCGGTTAACAGTTTTCTTCTGTTCATCGCTCAGTTCGTCCATGCCTAAGATAGCAATGATATCTTGAAGGTCCTTGTATTCCTGCATAGTACGCTGTACTTCACGCGCTACTGAGTAATGGGTTTCACCAATTACTTCTGGGTCGAGTGCGTTCGATGATGAGTCGAGCACATCTACCGCTGGGTAGATACCTATTTCGGTGAGTGATCGGTTCATGCTGATCGTCGCATCAAGGTGAGCGAAAGTTGTTGCTGGTGCTGGGTCGGTCATGTCATCGGCAGGTACATATACAGCCTGCACAGAAGTAATTGAACCCTTCTTAGTTGAGGTAATTCGCTCTTGCAACATACCCATTTCTTGCTGCAGGTTAGGCTGGTAGCCTACCGCACTTGGCAAGCGACCGAGTAGGGCAGATACTTCCGCACCAGCTTGGGTGTAACGGAAGATATTATCAACGAATAGTAGCACATCTTTACCTTCATCACGGAAAGATTCAGCCATAGCGAGACCAGAGAGTGCCACGCGCAAACGAGCTCCAGGCGGCTCATTCATTTGCCCAAATACAAGGCTCGTCTTATCGAGCACCTTACTATCAGCGAGCTCCTCGTACAGGTCTTTACCTTCACGAGTACGCTCACCAACACCAGCGAATACTGAATTACCAGAGTGGTAGGCAGCAATGTTATTAATCAACTCTTGAATAAGCACGGTCTTACCAACACCAGCACCAGCGAATAGGCCGGCTTTACCACCCTTAGTAAGTGGTGCAATCAAGTCAATTACTTTAATACCTGTTTCTAGGATCTCAGTTTTATTTGACTGCTCAGCCAGAGTAGGGGTGTCGCGGTGAATTGAGGCACGCTTGCCCGTAACGGCACCCTTACCATCGATTGGGTTACCAACCACATCGAACATGCGCCCCTGAGTCTGATCGCCGACTGGCACACTAATTGGCGCACCAGTTGCTTCTACCGCGTCTCCGCGCTTTAAACCATCGGTGCTACTCATAGCAATGGCGCGAACAGTACGTTCATCAAGGTGTTGCGCAACCTCGAATACCACTGTGTCTTTATCTTTTCG